>SZPD01000234.1 GCA_030263515.1 Anaerolineae bacterium CFX9
TGACTTCGTAGATCGCGCCTTCGTAGACGACGATCACGCGCTCGCCGACCGCGAAGTACTGCCGCAGTTCGGGGATGGCGTCCAGCAGCGCGAAGTACTCGTCACTGAGGAACTCGACCTGCTGCGTCTCGCTCTCGCCGTCGTAGGTCGTGTCCGTCCAGACGCCGTTCTGGAGCAGGAAGGTCTTGTCTGCCACGGTCTGGATCGGGTTCTGCTGCGGTGCGGGCGCTGCGGGGATCGTCCCCGGCGAACCCGTCGTGCCGATGCCGCCGCTGGGCAGCGCGGACTGAGTGGGGGATGGCAGCGGTGCAAAGTTCATCGGCGCGCCTGCCCCCTGGAGCGCGCCCATCAGATCGGCAGCATCGACTGCTGCCGCGCCGACGGACTGCATGCTCAGCGCTTCGGCTTCCTGTGCCACGCGGCTGATCGCCTGATCGCGCCCGCTCTGCGTCAGGATGTCGTTCTCGTCGATCAGGAAGCTGGTGTAGGGCGTGATGATGCCATAGCGAATGCTCAGGTTGACGATGCTGTCCACCAGTTCACGGTTCTCGCCATTCAGCCGGATATTGTTGAGCAGATCGCCGATCCGGCGCGTTGCCCACAGACGGGCAATGAACGACTCGCCACCGGCACGCTCACGGAAGTTCATGCCGCTGTAGGTGAACGTCTGACGCTCGTCCCCGATCATGCCGCTCAGCCGGATGCTGAGATTATCAGCGCTGCGGCGATAACGCCCGACCACGGTGAGCTGTGTGCCCGCATACAGATCGGGCAGCGGCTGCGCAGGATACACCGAGTCCAGCGTGATGCCGTCGATCGTCAGTTCCACATCAGTCAGCACGGGCGCGCTGATCTTGTTGTACAGGCTGGCGACTTCCTCATCGATCCGTTCAGAGGGGCGGACATAGGTCGAGACGCCGTTGAAATCGCGGGCGATGCTGTCGAGCAGGAACGTATCCACGTCATTGCCGACGCCGAAGTTGAAGATGTTCACGTTCGGCTGGATCTGCGCCGTCACGTTGGCGATGATATCGGGCACGCGGGTCACACCCTCGGTCGGGATGCCGTCGGTGATGAACAGGATCGTCGTCGGACGTTCCGGCTGCACCATGTCGAGCGCCGTCGTCAGCGCGCCGTTGATGTCCGTGCCGCCGTTCGGGAACTGGCTGTTGATCCAGTCAGCCGCTTCATCCGCCAGTGAGGCAGGTTCCAGCCCACTGCCGAATACGCGCCAGCCGGTGCTGAAAAGGATCACATTGAAGCGATCTTCCGGGTTGAGCTGATCGAGTACGTAGGTGGCTGCCTGCTGTGCCTGCGTCCACTTGGGGCCGTCCATGCTGCCTGACTGATCGACGACCAGGATGATATCGCGCGGGAGCACCTGTTCTTCCGGCAGGGTGAGCGGCGGCTGCACGATCAGCAGGAAGAAGCCGTCATCAGTCGCGCTTTCACGGTAGGTGAGCAGATTGACGTTGATCGTCTCGCTGGCGATGCCGTAATACAGGCTGAAGTCCTGATCGGCGATAAAGTTCGGCTGTTCCCAACCGACGCGGAAGCCCAGATCGTCGTCCTGCCGCGAGATGGCGATGTCATGGCTCGGCGAGTAGATAGTGCTGATCGGATCGCTGCTGATCACGTGGACGCTGATGCTGGCGTCCTCAACCGCACGGCGGGAGGTCAGGCGGGTGACATCCAGCGGATACACATAGTGGATCAGCCCATTATCGACTTCGAGAATCTGAGAATAGGTGATATCGATGCGGCGGAACTCGCCGGGGGGGATGGGAAAGACATTCGCCTGCACCGCGTTTGAGCCGATGTATTCCAGCAGCGCCGGGTCGCGGTACTGGCGCACGATGGCGTCGTAGTATTCGCGGGCTTCGTCTGCTTCGAGGATGCGCCCTTCAATCGGATCGCCGTTGATGTACATGATGAGCTGTTCGACCGAGGCTCCGATCGGCAGCGGAAAGACGAATGTGCCTTCCGCCAGCCCGTTCCCCTCATTGGTGAACTGCATGGTGACGCTGGTGCGGGCGATCTGATTTTCGATCTCTACGTTGACGCGGTGAAAATCGATCTTCAGCCAATCCGGGTTGGTGAAGACGCCGCCAATCGGGCGGCACGGCGGGCAGATCGCGTCCATCGGGCATGGAACGCAGGGCGGCACGACCTGCGCGCTGGCGGGCAGCACGACGAGAAGTGCCAGAAGCACGACACTGAACAGGGTGGTAAGGCGTAAGCGGTTCATCAAAATCCTCCTGTACTGCAACGTGTTGCGGGATCGTCAACCGTTGTCTCTACAAAAGATGACGATGAAGCGCTGAAATAAGTTCCCGGTGCATAACATTTTTACAGGTCTTTTATGGTTGGAAGGCGAGTGTGTTATCCTAAAATCGGGAAGGGGGTTGTGCACGGCGGGAATGGCACGCCCCCGTTTACTGGGGGAAAGCATTTGCACATTTACCCGTATAGTGCAGATATGACAACGAAGCGGATACTTCCATGAGACGAGGGACGATCTTTGTCGTGCTGTTCGTGCTGGTGGTTGGTGGGGTGCTGGGAGCGAGCTTCTTTTTCCGCAGCCAGCCGCCCCTGGTGATCAATGTTGCGGTCAGCCCGCTGGCGGAGGACTGGGTGCGTGCTTCGGCGGCGGCGTTCAACCAGACCGGCGCATCGACGGCTGTTTCGGCGCGGCGCGTGCAGATCAACGTGATCACGACTGACGATCTGCAAGTGTGGACGGATGCCAGCCGCACGTGGACGGCGAGCAGCCGCCCCGATGCGTGGATTCCTGCCCTGGGCGCGTCGGTCGGGTATGCCATCGAGGCGAATTATCCGCTGGAACTGATTCAGCCGCGCACAGCGCGCACGCTGCTGATCTGGGGCGGCTTCAGGGATGCGGTCGAGCAGATCACGCAGAATGGAGCGCGCCCGCTCGACTGGGATGCGGTGGAAACTGCGGCATCCACCACCACGATCAGCCTGGCATTCAACCACCCGGCACGTTCGATCGCCGGTCTCGCCGGGCTGCTGAGCGCCGCCGGCAGCTATCATGAAACGACCATCTTCGACAGCGGTCAGCTTGCCGGGGATTTCCGCACGTGGATACGCCCGGTCTATCTGGCAGTGCCCAACTACACCACGCTCGGCGCGTCGATCGCCGAGACGATGGCGTCGCGCGGGCAGTCGATCGGCGGTGTGGCGCTGCTGCCTGAAAACCAGTGGATCACCAACCTGCGCGGTCAGTTGGTCAGCAGCAGCAATGCGGTTCGCCTGAGTTATCCGGCATACAGCGTCATGTTCGAATTTCCGCTGGCGCTCTATACGCCCAATCCTCAGACTGATCCGAACGCTGCGGATATACGTTCCGGTGTGACATTGTTCGGCAGTTATCTGATGAGCGCAGGGGCACAGGCTCAGACAGTTGCCTTTGGGCTGCGTCCCGCCCTGGCTGATCCGGACGAAACGGCTGCGCTGTTCGCGTCGGGCGCTGCCTATGGCGCGCAGATCGATATCACCGGGGTCAATCTGGTAGTGCCGCCGTCCCGCACTGAGCTTCAGCGCCTGCTGACGTGGGCAAGCTCGGAAATCCGCTACTGAGTCGGTGTCTCAGCCATGACTGGAGAGAGGTGCACATGACGAAATTACGTGTTTTGCTGCTGGCGCTGGTCGTAGTCGTGATCGCAGGCTGCGACGGCGGAGGTTCGGGAACATCTTCTGGCGGCAGCGGGACTGCGGTCGCCTGTGCGCCGAATGCTGTGCAGATCGACATCATCTATGCGCCGGAATCAGCGCAGTACCTGCCGCGCGTGATGGAAGATTTCAACCGCGCCTACGTGGAAGGGCGAAACCCGGTCACGGGGCAGCCGCTGACGCAGAGCGAACCGCGCGTCTGCATCACCGGTCGGGATGGTTCTTCCGGAACGATCATGCAGGGGATCGTCAACGCCATCATCGCGCCGAACAATGCCAATGTTCAGCGCCCGACCATCTTCCAGCCTTCGGTGAGCCACTGGCTGGCGCTGGCCAACTACCAGAGCGGACGCCAGATCTTCGATCTTGCCAATGCCCGTGGGACGGCGCTTGCTCCGGTGGTTATGGCGATCTGGGAAAGCCGGTTGCAGGCCATCCGGAACACGGTCGGCTATGACGAAATTGGGTGGGAAGAACTGCTCGGCGTGCTCAACAGCCCGAACGGCTGGTGCGATTATGGCATTCCCGCCGGCGAGTGCCGGCGCACAGTCTATTATGGGCACACCGATCCGCTGATCTCATCGACTGCGCTCTCGACGCTGATTTCTGAATTTTATGCCAGCGCACGCGCGCAGGGATACACTGACCGCCGCCTGACGCTTCAGATGGTGCGCGACGACGAGGTGCAGGATGGCGTGCGCGAGATCGAACGGCTGATCCGTCACTACTCGGCACGCACGACCGAGTTCCGCGAGTACATCGCCCAGGGGCCGGACTATCTCGATTTTGTGGCGCTGGAAGAAAACGACCTGATCTACATCAATCTGGGGCGCACCCAGGCCCCGCCGCCGGAACAGCTCGTCGCGCTCTACCCGAAGGAAGGCACGTTCTGGCATGAGCATCCGATGGGGATCGTCAATGCCGACTGGACGACCGTCGAGCAGCGCCAGGCAGCCGCGATCTTCGTCGATTACGTCCTGACGGAGCCGGTTCAGCGTATCATCATGGCGGAGGGATTCCGCCCCGCGAACCCGGATGTCCCGCTCGAATACCCGTTCGTCGAGGAAAACGGCGTTGATGTGACGCGGCCGCGCACAGTGCTGGACGTGCCCGCGCCGGATGTCATCGCCGCTGTTCAGCAGAGCTGGGCTTTCGTCAAGAAGCAGGCGGATATCCTGCTGCTGATCGATATCAGCGGCTCGATGCAGAATGAGGACAAGATCGGGCAGGCGATCCGGGCGGCGGAAGCTTTCCTCAACAGTATCGAGAGCACCAATCGCATCGGTCTGATGACCTTCAGCGACACGATCAATCTGCGTGTGCCGCTGGGGAATTATGAGACCGTATCACAGGCGATGCGCTCGAACATCCTGAGCCTGCGCGCTACAGGCGGCACAGAGCTGTATCAGGCGGTGGAGCGGGCGGTTGAGCTGATGAATGCCACCGAGGACGAGAATCGTATCCGCGCGATCGTGCTGCTCAGCGACGGCGCAGATACCGGCAGCAGTGGCTACACCCTGGCGAATGCGGTAGCCGCCATCGAATCGAGCCGCGATACACTCAATCCGGTTATCTTCATTCCGGTTGCCTATGGATCTGATGCCGACGTGAACGCGCTCAACGCCCTGGCGCGCGCCAGCAGCACGCGCGTTTCCAGCGGCGATCCGCAGAGCATTCTCGGCGTGCTGGAGATCATCAGCAGTTACTTCTAGGAGTTGTGATACCGGGCGCGTTTGTCTCCAAAGGCAGGCGCGCCCGGTATTGTGTTATGACTTGCGCGAGGTGTATTCGCCGATGAAGCCACCGCGCTCGGACGCGATCAGGACGCCGCTGAGCTTGTTGACCACCAGTTCGTTGAAGTGCTTGAGGACACGGTGAAGCTGCTCGCGCATGAGCGCCATGACATCATCCCAGTAGATCCCCGGTGGAAGCTGCGGTTCCTGCGTTTCCCGGCGGCTTTCCAGATACAGCATCGCCGGTTCAACTTCCTTGAAGACCAGCGTGCTGGGCAGATCGTGACGCACCACCGCGTAGAACTCGCGCGCCAGCAGGCGTGTGCCGTTTTCCAGGCTGAACGGCGTGTGATCCGGCATCGGCGGCTGCACGTGGATGCTGCCCGGTGGGCTGAGCAGCATGATCGCCCGGCGCATCAGCGCGCTGAATTCGGGCATCGTCTCCAGGCTGTTGGTCGCTGTGAGCAGCACGCCATCCGGCTTGAGGACGCGGCGGAACTCGCGCAGCGCCTGTGGGATGTTCTGGACATGGTGCAGCATGTGATTGGCGAGGATGACATCGAACGTGTCGTCCTGAAACGGCAGCGCCTGCGCATCGCCGAGCATCCGCCGTTCATTCGGGTTGCGCAGCAGAATGCCGAACGAGTGATCCAGCGCAGTGTAATCGGCGTTCGGCGCGAAGACGTTCAGCGCTTCCCTGTAAATGCCGATGCCAGACCCGACATCGAGAACACGCTCACTGCCGCGCCAGGTAGTGCGTGAGAGGACCCATTCAGGGAAGTTGACGCGCGGAACACTGTAGCGATCATGCGTATCCTGCCACGTGCGTAGATGAGTGTCGTCCGCGTATTGGCGTCGCAGTGCGTTCGGATCGCTGGACGGGAACATGCATTCAGCCTGTCAGATATGCCGAGACTCGTGACTCGGATTATACTCCATCTGAACTGTCCTGATCATGATGGGATACGGAATGGTCACGTCTGAAGACATCCACGCCGCCGAAAGCCGCATTCGCCCCCATATCCCGCCAACGCCGCTTGAACTTGCGCCCTCGCTGGGAGATGGCGTATGGCTGAAGCTCGAAAACGTCAATCAGACGCATTCGTTCAAAATACGCGGCGCGCTGAATGCGCTGCTCATGCTGGATGAGACAGCCCGTGCCAGGGGGATCGTCGCCGCGTCAAGTGGCAATCATGCGCAGGGAATCGCCTGGGCGGCGCAGATCGTTGGCGCTCAGGCGCGGATCGTGATGCCAGAATATACCGCGCGGCGCAAGATCGCCGGGGTGCGCCGCTGGGGGGCAGAGCCGATCATCCACGGCGAGACTTATGGGGCGGCAGAGCGCGAGGCGCGCCGCCTTGAAGCCGAGCAGAATCTGACCTTTGTTTCCGCCTACAACGATGCGCGCGTGATCGC
>SZPD01000235.1 GCA_030263515.1 Anaerolineae bacterium CFX9
GATGACCTGCCGATGGAAATGATCGTCATCCTGACCTTTGAGGATGTGGACGGCAAGACGCGCCTTACGCTGACGCAGCAGGGTCTGCCTGCGGGCGAGTTTGAGGATATGACCGTCGCAGGCTGGAACCAATCTCTGGACAAACTCGCCGCCACGCTGAAAGAACAGGAGCAGCAGTCATGACGGAACTGCTGGTGGACTTTATCACGTCGCTGGATGGCTTTGGAGCCGCGGAAGGATGGCCGGGTTTTTGGGGAATGGAAGTACCTGAATATCTTGGTTGGCTGGGTGAACAGCCCGAACGCAGCTATACGATCCTGATGGGCGGCAGCACCTATCGTCTCATGTCCAGCATGACGGTCGAATCCGCTGTCGAGGACTCCGCCATATCAGAGATTGCCAACGCTTCCAAAGTTGTGTTTTCCTCCACACTTCAGCCGCCGCTCTTGTGGCCGAATACCCGGCTGGTCAGCGGAGATGCAGTTGAGGCGGTCAGACAGATGAAGCAGGACGGCAGCGGCTCCATGCGTACCCTGGGCAGTCTCTCACTGTGTCGGGCGCTTCTCCAAGCTGGACTGGTTGACCGGTTCCGGGTGGTCATCTTCCCTGTCATCACCGGCAGCACCGGTTATGACCGGATCTACGATGGTTATCCCGATGTTGCGCTCGATTTGATCGCCAGCCGGACCTTCGACGGCAAACTTCAAATGCTGGAATACGTTCCCAGGGTTCTCACGAGTCTCCAAGAGTGAATAGAGGAGCCTGACAAGCGATTGCTTGGAGCAAGAGCAGATCAACAGGGGATTTGCATGAGACGCGGACAGGATGATCCGCGTCTTTTTTTGCCTGTGTTCGTAGGGAGCGCAGATCGTTGTGAAAAAGAGAGCCGCTCCAGCGAGGGCGGCTCTTTCAGGGTTTCCCGGCCCAGGGGCTTATCAGGCGCTTTCGCCGTTTTGAGAAGCAGGGCTGATGCCGTTGCTGCGATCCACCGCTTCATCTGCGAGCATACCGTTCTCAGCGCCTTCTTCAAACTCGCCCCCGTTTTCGTTGGAACCGCTCATGATGGCGGTGGCGACGATTTCGTCACTGCGGCTGAGATGCATCAGCCTGACGCCCATGGCGCTCCGTCCCGTCTGGCGGATCTGTTCGAGCTGCGTACGCAGGACGACGCCCTCACGGGTGATGAGCAGGATATCCTCACGGGGATTGATGCAGCGCATCGAGACGATCTCGCCGATGCGCCCATCGCGGGACAGGGTACGGATGCCCACCCCAAAACGTCCTTGTTCGCGGTATTCTTCGATAGGGGTGCGCTTGCCATAGCCTCGGCTGGTGACGACCAGTACGTGCGTATCATCCGCCTCAACGACATCCATCCCGGCGACAGTATCATCCTCGTACAGACGAATCGAGTTGACGCCCTGTGCCTGCCTACCCATGACGCGAACGCTGCTTTCGTGGAAGCGGATGCTCTGCCCACCCTCGGTGACGACGATCACATCCTGGTCGCCATCGGTGTACTTCACCCAGTGCATCCGGTCGCCTTCTTCAAGCCCCATGGCGATCAGCCCGCTGGGGCGGACCTCTGCAAATTCCTCGACCTGCACACGCTTGATACGTCCCCGTTTGGTCGCCAGCACGAAGAAGCCCTGCGTCTCGAAGGAAGGAACCGGCACGATGGCGGTGATATGTTCGTCCGGCGTGAGCGCCAAAAAGGTATGAACCAGTATCCCTTTGCTGGCGCGCCCGGCTTCCGGGATGGCGAAGGCGCGTTCGCTGTAGACCTTGCCTTTATCTGTGAAGAAGAGAATGGTATCGAGGCTGTTGGCGGCGACGATCTCCGCCAGAAAGTCCTCATCCTTGGTCGTCATCCCGATCACGCCCTTGCCGCCGCGCCGCTGTGAGCGATAGGCGATCGCTGGCACGCGCTTGATATAGCCGCGCTGCGTCAGCAGGATGATGACTTCCTCATCGCGGATCAGATCGGCTTCGTTGAACTCGGTGTTGACGCCGTAGACGATCTGTGTGCGGCGTTCATCGCCGTAATCGCCGGCAACCTCAAGGATATCCTCGCGGATTACGCCCAGGATTTTTCTGGGTGAAGCCAGCAGGTCTTCAAGATAGGCAATGCGCGCCATCACCTCGTCAAATTCGCCGCGCAGTTTCATCTGTTCCAGCGCTGCCAGCCGGCGGAGCTGCATTTCCAGGATCGCGTTCGACTGGGCTTCGCTCAGGTCAAACCGTGACATCAGCTTCTGGCGCGCATCATCGGTGTCCTCGGCACTGCGGATCGTCTGGATGACGGCATCCAGCACATCCAGCGCCTTGAGCAGTCCTTCGAGGATGTGCGCGCGCTGACGCCGGCGCTCCAGTTCAAAGCGTGACCGGCGGACGATCACTTCATAGCGATGCTCGATGAAGATCTGGAGCATCCGTTTCAGGCTGAGCGTGCGCGGTTCGCCATTGACCAGCGCCAGCATCTGAATGCTGTACGTGCTCTGAAGCTGGCTGAACTTGTAGAGCTGGTTGAGGACTTTCTGTGGCTGGGCATTCGGCTTCAGCTCGACCACCAGACGCATACCGTTACGGTCGGATTCGTCGCGCAGGTCTGCGATCTGGGTGATTCGATCCTCTTTGACAAGCGAGATGATGCGCTCGATGATCGCTGTCTTGCTCACCTGATACGGAATTTCCGTGAAGACCAGCCGCCAGCGATCGTTGCGCCCTTCTTCGATCTCATGTTTGGCGCGGATCACGATGCGCCCACGTCCTGTTGCGTAGGCTTCCTTCAGTTCCTCGTTGGCGATCACGCCAGCGCCGGTCGGGAAATCCGGGCCACTGACAAAATGCATCAGGTCATCGACGGTGATATCGTCGAAGTTTTCCCAGTGGTCGATCATGTAACAGATGGCGCTGGCGAGTTCGCGCAGGTTATGAGGCGGGATGTTGGTTGCCATGCCGACCGCGATGCCGCTGGCTCCGTTCAGCAGCATATTGGGCAGGCGGGCGGGCAGTACGGTCGGTTCCTGCTGCGTGCCGTCATAGTTATCGACAAAATCGACAGTATCCATGTCGATATCGGTGAGCATTTCGTCAGCCAGCCGCGAGAGCCGGGCTTCTGTGTAACGCATCGCCGCGGGACTATCGCCATCCACACTGCCGAAGTTGCCCTGCCCATCCACCAGCGGATAGCGCAGGGAGAAGTTCTGCGCCATGCGCGCCATCGCATCGTAAACCGCGCTGTCGCCGTGTGGGTGATACTTGCCCAGCACTTCACCGACGATGCGGGCGCTCTTTTTGTACTGCGCGTTGCTGCGAATGCCCATGTCGTACATCGCATACAGGATGCGGCGGTGTACGGGCTTCATGCCGTCCCGCGCATCCGGGAGCGCGCGCGCCACGATCACGCTCATGGCGTAATCGAGATAGCTGCCGCGCATCTCCTCATTGATGTTGACCGGGCGAACGTGTCCGATAAAATCCGTAGTCAAAATCCAGCCGCCTCAACCTGTAAAATGCGAACATGTTTATTATATCTTAAGGACGTATAAATTGCCAGTGAAATTACGCCTGTCACAGCCCGGAATTGAGCGAGAAACCGTCGATTTTTCGTAGAATATATGTTCTTTCGAAGGAGGCGATCATCCGCCATGCTGAAGCGCCCGCAAACCGGGCAGGCATCTTCTCCTGATGCGCGCTGTCCGTGCCCTGATCCTGTGCGGCGCGATCCTCGCTGCCGGATTGCTGCTGCGTTGCAATCCGTTGATCGCGCTGCGTGTTCAGGCGTTGATCGATGAGTCGCGCCGGATGGCAGCCGTGTTTGCACATGATGCGGCGATCGGGCAGATTGAACAGGCGCTGCGCCTGAGACCGGATCGGGCGGATCTGTATGTCGAGCTGGGGCGGCGGATCGCGCTGATCTACGAATGGGATCGGGCGATTGCTGCCTTTGACTGGGCGGAGCGGCTGGATCCCGGCTATGCGGAGACGTACTATTTTCGCGGGCTTTTGTATGCCAGCGCTCCATCTGCGCAGGCGCGCGAGGATGCGATACGCGATCTGGAGCGCTATCTTGCGCTCGCGCCGGACGGTATGTACGCCGCGGATGCAGGGCGCAGCCTGGAGATCCTGCTGGCCCAGCGAGGGTCCCTTTCTGACGAGTTTTGATATTTGCGCCTCCTCACGTTATAACCGGAGGGTAAACGGCGCTTTGGCTGCTGCCCAAAATTCTCTTTGGAGATCCTATGAAGATTTTGCGCATACTTCTGCTTGTGGTTCTGATCGTTCTGCTGGTTATCGTGGTCGGCGCAGTCGTCGCTTTTGTGGATACGACGCGCGGACCGCTGCCTCAGGTGAGCGGCACGCTGAATGTCCCCGGACTGGACGGGGAAGTTGAAATCCTGCGCGATTCGATGGGCGTGCCGCATATCTATGCAAGCACGCCTCACGACCTGTTCTTCGCGCAGGGTTTCGTTCAGGCTCAGGATCGCTGGTGGCAGATGGAGTTCAACCGCCGGATCGGGCGGGGTGAGATTCAGCAGCTCACGGGACGCAGCGATGCCGTGATGGGGAATGACCTGTTCATCCGCACCGTCGGCTGGCGGCGCGTTGCCGAGCAGGAGCTTGAGCTGCTGCCGAGAGAAACGCTCGACATCCTGGATGCCTTCGCGGAGGGCGTCAACGCCTACATCACCAGCCGTCCCGCTGACAAGCTGGCGCTGGAATATCGGCTGCTGGGAGTGACTGGCGTCACCATCCCGATCGAACCGTGGTCAGCCATCGATACGCTCGTCTGGGCGAAGGTGATGGCGTGGAACCTGAGCGATTCGTATGGCGATGAGCTTCAGCGGGAAGCCATTCTTGCGCTCAACGATGAGGCGATGCTGACGGACTATACCCCACCGTGGCCGTATGGACAGCGCCCGACTATCGTGCAGCCAGAGGACCTGCCGCTCAGTGAGATGACACTGCGGGACGATCGTATGCCCGATGATGCGGTGCGCCGCACGCCGCCCAACCTGATCATGGCCGGGGGCGTCCGGGCAGGGGAGTCGGTGACATTTTCAGCCAGTCTTGCCAACGATCCCGGCATCGGCAGCAACAACTGGGTGGCAACGGCGAATATGACCGACAGCGGATATGCCATCATCGCCAATGATCCGCATCTCGGCATCGCCATGCCGTCGATCTGGTATCAGATCGGGCTGCACTGCATGCCCACCACGGAAGACTGCCCATACAATCTGGTCGGCTTTTCGTTTTCCTCTGCGCCGGGGATCATCATTGGTCATAATGCCTATATTGGCTGGGGGGTGACCAATATCTCTGCCGACGTGCAGGATCTGTATCGAATCCGCGTCAACCCGGATAACCCGCTGCAATACGAATGGAACGGGGAATGGCGGGATATGCGGGTCCATGAAGAGACGATCCGTTTTGGAGATGGCGAGCCGCCGCTGACGATCCAGGTACGCGAGACGCATCTCGGCCCTATCATCAACGACAATCGCTATGATCGCGAGACGGGCACGGTTTCTGGCTTCAACAACGAAGATCCGCTGGCGCTGCGCTGGACGGGCAATGAGCCGTCCTTCCCGATTCACGCGGTCGTGCTTCTCAACCGCGCACGGAACTGGACGGAATTTCGGCAGGCGCTGCTTTACTGGGATCTGCCGTCGCAGAATTTCGTCTTTGCCGATACGTTCGGTCATATCGGCTACCAGATGCCGGGACGAATCGTGCGCCGTGCGCCGGATCACTCCGGCTTGCTGCCCGTGGATGGCTGGACGGATGCCTATGAATGGCGCGGCTACATCCCGTATGAGAATCTGCCGCGCATTTACAACCCGGAGCGTTCCTATATCGCCACCGCCAATCAGGCAGTGGTTCCGCTCGAATACTACGATCAACTGCGCGAAGCCCTGGGCAATCCTGATGATAACCTGCTGTTCAGCTATGACTGGTCGTATGGTCAGCGCGGCGAGCGGATTGTCAACCGGATGGAAGCGCTGGCTCCGCTGAGCATCAGCGACTATATGGACATCCAGAACGACAACTACAACACCAATGCAGCCAATATCCTGCCCGTGCTGGAGTCGCTCGAAATCGAGGATGCGGCGCTGAGCGAGGTGCGTGACTGGCTGCTGACATGGGACCGGTTCAATAACACCGACAGCGCGCAGGCTGTGCTGTTTGAGTTCTTCGTCCACCGTCTGATCCTGAATGTTTACGATGATCAGATGCCGGAGGATTATCAGGCGTCATCGCATCAGGTTCACTCGCTGATCGTGATGTTCGACACGCCGGAAAATCCGTGGTGGGACGACGTGAACACGCCCGAAGTGGAAACCCGTGACGACATCCTGCGGCGCTCGCTGGCGGAAGGGTATGAGATGGCGGTACGTTTTGCCGGCAGCGATCGTGCCCGCTGGCGCTGGGGCGCGATCCATGGAGCCACCTTCGTCAGCAACCCGCTCGGCCTGAGCGGTATCAGCCTGATCGAGAACCTGGTCAACCGGGGTCCGTTTGAAGCGCCGGGTGGCTATGAAATCGTCAACGCGGCGAGCTTCGATGCGCGGCAGGATGATGGGCGCTTTGATATTCGCAGTCTGGCATCCATGCGCATGATCATCGACTTCAGCGATTTCAATCAGAGCCAGTGGGTGATCACGACAGGGCAGAGCGGCCATGCATCCAGTGATCATTACATCGATCAGGCAGATCTCTGGCGGCAGGGGCGCTATCACAACATGTGGTGGTCGCGAGATGCAGTCGAACGCGCCGCACGCGAGCGCCTGCTGCTGAGTCGCGAGATGCAGTCGAACGCGCCGCACGCGAGCGCCTGCTGCTGATGCCTTCCGGCTGATGTAATCAGCGCAGCAAAAAGCCCCTGGCAATATTCGCCGGGGGCTTTGTTTTTGAATGACTTTCGAAAAGCGGGAGCGAGGATCTCTTTATTCCTCGAAGTCCTCGTCCTTCTTGCCCTTCTCGATGACTTCCGGCTCTGCCGAGGATACTTCCGTGTCTTCCTCAGCCGCCGCGGCCGCTTCC
>SZPD01000236.1 GCA_030263515.1 Anaerolineae bacterium CFX9
CTTCAGGAAAGGCAGCCTGCGTGCGCGTTTCTGTGATCACGCCCGCAATCACGCCCGCGATGGCGGCCACGATCAGCCAGAGGGTATTCGGCAGTGGGTAAGCGATGATGGCGGTCAGCCCTGCTGCCACCACAGACACGATAACCGGGCGTGTGGTCATCATGGGCACGACCATGCCGATGAACGTGACCGTCATGGCGAAGCCCAGCGAATTGGCGATTGAGTCCGGAATAGCGCTGCCGGCTGCGATCCCGACCAGTGTGCTCAGGCTCCATGAGACGTACATGATGACCGATGATCCGAGGTGAAACCAATGTTTGTAGGGGGACGCGTCTGCCTGCTGATAGCGCTGAATGACGACCACGAATGTTTCATCCGTCAGCCAGAATCCCAGGGGCAGCAGCCAGCGCTGCGGGAGATGTTTCATGTGCGGCGCAAGCGTCGTCGAGTAGAGCGCATGACGCAGGTTGACCACGAACGTCGTAAGCACGATCAGCAGCGGAGCCGTTCCCTGAGCCACCAGCGTGGTTGCCAGAAACTGCGCTGAACCAGCGTAGACGAGGGCAGAAAGCCCCATCGCGCCTGCCGGGCTGATGCCGCTGGTGATGGCGAGTGCCCCGAAGATCGTGCCAAACGGGATGCCGCCCACGACCAGCGGCATGGTTGCGCGGATGCCGCCGATGAATTCACTGCTGCGGGAAGCTGAACTCACGATTCGCGTTCCGCTGTGTCGGCTGCTGCGGCGGGATGTGGGTAGAAAAATGCGCCGGGGAAGTCGTCTTCTACCCGCTTGCGCTTGCCGCTCCACGACTCGATCTGGATGCGGTAGACCGTCGTCCGCGCCAATTCCTCATCCATGATCGGGCGGTAATCTTCACCCGGCTTCAGGTGCGGGAAGTATTTGTCCATCAGCAGTTGCAGACCGTAGCGCTGCTGATCGCGTTCCTGCACAATGCTGGCACGCCCAAACACAACTACGCCGCTGTATTCCACGCTGAACTCAAGCGCTTCCGGCGCGGGCAGCAGACGACCCATCTCGGTAGTGGTGAAGCAGACGCGCTCATCGGCGCTGACGTTTGACTGTGTGCGCCCGGTGCGCGCCGTGTGCATGAAGATGCAGTCATGCGCCGCATCATAGACGAACAGATTGCTGTTGATGAACGGCTGTCCGTCATGAACGGTTGCCAGATAGCCGATCGGCGATCGGGCAAGAAAATCGGCGATCCACTGCTCATCGTCAACGGCGCGGTCTGCCCGCCGGACGGCGTTGGCTGGCAGCGCAGCATAATCTCTTGCCACAATAACCCCCTCAGGACTTGCGTGTTATAAGGTATGAGACTCACTTATGGTATGGATTTCGCGGACCATGCAATAGGATCCAAGCAGTCCACAAGACAGCGATCGCCGGGGCATGTTAAGCCTCTGACGTTGCACACAAGTGCGAAATTCGAGTACAATTGTAACGAAGAGACAGGTGATTTATGGCTCAGCACGAAGTGGATATCCATTCCGCCAAGCTGGTGGATCTGCCGATGGTTCGGCGGCTGGCGGAAAAGGGTGCAGTCCTCGACAGTGAAGTCTGCTATACGCGAGAAACAGGGGCGGTTCAGAGCCACCTGTTGAGCAGTGTTCTGCTGCCTCAGCGCGGGCTGACGACGCTCGTCGGGCGTGCCGGAAAGCTTCAGGTCATCGGTCAGATTCGCGTCAAAGCCAGCGACCATCTCGCCCAGATCGTCTATATCGCCCCCGACCTGCAAGACCAGTGCAACACGGTGTGGCTGCACCTGATTGATGCGATGGCGATCGAAGCGGGACGCCGCGGCGCGCACATGCTCACGGCAGAAGTCGATGAGCAAAGCCCGCTGTTTGCCACGCTCCGGCATACCGGGTTTGCCGTTTATGCGCGTCAGGAGATCTGGCGGCTGCCGGCGGGTTATCCGCTGACGGCGCGCCCGCTGCCCGGCTTGCTGGCTGATGAAACCGACGACGATCAGATGGATATCCAGCTTCTGTACAGCAACATCGTGCCGCGGCTGGTGCAGCCGATCACCGTCCCCAGTGTGGACAGCGATGGCATCGTCTATCGCAGCAAGGGCCGTGTGATGGGGTATATCGCGGTTTCGCAGGGCAAAGGCGGCATCTACCTGATGCCTTTCCTGCACCCTGATGTCCTCGGCAGTGAAGCCGCCGCGATCCTGTCTGCCGTTGTCGCTTATGTGAACCGTTCAGTGCGCACCCCCGTCTATGTCTGTGTGCGCCGCTATCAGGATTGGCTGGCGGAATCCGCCGCCGAACTGGGCTTCGAGAGAATGACCCAGCAAGCTGTCCTCGTGCGCCATATCGCGGCAGGCGTGCGGCAGACGTTGTTTGCCCGCCTGACGACGCCCGCGCTTGAGGTCGCCGCTGCACGCCCGCCGACCAGTAATATCTCGCCGGCAGATCGCGGCAGCTAAACCGTAATCTTCAGAGCTAGCCAGGAGATAGCAAACTCCCTGTATGGAACATCGAATCACGGACGATTTACAGGAACTGCTGCGGGTTTTGCCCGCCAATATTCGCAAGAAACTCGAAACGCTCGGAAAACCGGATACCCTCCTCGAAGTTGTCCTCGATCTGGGACGGAAACCTACCGCCCGTTACACCACTGGTGAAGTTGAACTGGCAGAACACGATGTCACCCGTGCCGAACTCGATTCGGTCGTGGCGGGAGTCGGCATGTTCGACGCGGATAACCGCGCCGGCATGGAGCGCACGCTCCACCGCATCTCTGCCATTCGCAACCGCCGGGGCGAGGTTGTCGGGCTGACGTGCCGTGTCGGGCGTGCCGTCTATGGGACGATCGACATCATCAAGGATCTGATCGAGACGGGGCAGAGCATTCTGCTGCTCGGCTCGCCCGGTGTCGGCAAGACGACCATGCTGCGCGAAGCTGCGCGTGTGCTGGCGGCCAGCAAGCGCGTCGTCATCGTCGATACCAGCAATGAGATCGGCGGCGATGGCGATGTGCCGCATCCGGCGATCGGCAGGGCGCGTCGTATGCAGGTGTCTCACCCGGAACGTCAGCACGAAGTCATGATCGAAGCCGTCGAAAACCATAATCCCGAAGTGATCGTGATCGACGAAATCGGTCGTGAGCTGGAAGCGACGGCGGCGCGCACGATCGCCGAGCGCGGCGTGCAGCTCATCGGCACGGCGCACGGCAACGCGCTGGAAAATCTGCTGCTCAACCCGACGCTCAGCGATCTGGTGGGCGGAATCCAGGCGGTTACCCTCTCGGATGAAGAAGCGCGCCGCCGTGGGACGCAGAAGACCGTGCTGGAGCGCCGCGCGCCGCCAACGTTCGACGTGCTGATCGAAATTCAGACACGGGACCGGCTGGTGGTCATCGAGGATGTCGCCGCTGCGGTCGATCTGATCCTGCGCGAACGTCCGCTCCAGGTCGAGATCCGCACCCGCAGCGAAAGCGGGGATATCAATATCGAGATGTCTTCTGCGGAAGTCCGTTCGATCAGCGATCGCAATGATCGCATGCGCGACGATACTGGCAGCCGCGGCGGCGCTCGGATGGTTGGAGGCAATGGACGCGGGCGGGAAGGTCGCTCCCGGTCGAATGATGCAGATCCGCGCACCGAGGCGGCGCTGCCATTTACGGGTGGCGCGTCGAACGGGCGGGGGCACGTCGGAAACGGCAACGGATCAAACGGTTCCCAAAGCGGGCAGCACTCCCCAGCGCCGATGAAGATCTATGCTTATGGTGTGGCGCGCAACCGGCTTCAGCAGGCGGCGCGCAGGCTACGCGTACCGGTCATAATCGTGGACGATGAAGACGATGCCAACATGATCGTCACGCTCAAGAACTACTATCGCCGCCGCCCCAAACTGATCATCGATGCTGAGCGGCATGGCACGTCGGTTTATGTGCTGCGCGCCAATACCGTCTCGCAGATGGAGAACTTCCTGATCGACGTGTTCCAGCCGGATATGAGCGGGCTGGATAATGACGTGGACGGCGCGGATCCGTTCAGTGGGGCGATGCGCGAGACGAGAGAAGCCATCATGCGTGTGCGCGCTGGAACGGCGTTCATCGATCTCGCGCCGCAGTCATCGACCGTTCGCCGCCGCCAGCATGATCTGGCGCGCCGCGCCAGCCTGCAATCGATCAGCCACGGAGAAGAGCCGGAGCGTCGTGTGCGGATTTACCGCAGCGATGAATGAACAGCCCGGTTTGTGAGATGAATCAAAAAGGCGCAGCCAGGCACTGCGCCTTTTGTATTCGAGGAAAGCTTATTCCGGTCCGCCTTGCACAGGCTGCGTGGCCAGAGAGCGGGCTTCGAGGATTTCCTGCGTGACCGCCTGACCGGGCGGAACCAGATAGGTTTCCGGCACGGTCGAACCGGCAAGCAGCTTGACCGTCGCATTGATCGCCGTGAACGAGAACTGCTCGCGCCCGATCTCCACCGAGGCGCGCATAAAGTTGCCCGTGCGTATGTACTGAAGCGCCAGCCCTTCAGCGTCCACACTGCTGATGATCACGCTGGAGGGATCGACGCCTGCTGCCGAGAGCGCTTCGATCGCTCCGAACGCGCCAGCATCATTGATGCTCAGGATGACATCAAATTCGACCCCTTCATCCAGCAGCGCCTGAACTGAAGCGCGTCCATTCTCGCGGGTCGCGCCGAGGTAACGCCCGATGATTTCGGCGTCGGGCAGCACTTCGAGGAAGCCTGTTTCCAGCCCGTCGGCACGGGTGACGAGGATCGGCATTTCAGGATAGTCGAGGATGATCACTCGCGGGGTCGTCATCCCTTCCATCTGCGCGATCACGCCGCCCGCCTGCCCGGCAGTCGTTCCCATCCGGTAATCATCTCCCGCCAGCAAAACCCCGCCGTAATTTTCATTGCCCGAACTCAGGAAAACCAGCGGCAGGCCGGCATCCTGTGCCGAGCGGAGCGCTTCATCGATCAGCGCCAGATCGAGCGGGCAGATGATCAGCGCGCTGGCTCCGTCGGAGCGCGCCCGTTCGATCTCGGTGAGCTGGGTGTAGGCGTCGTTGTTACTGTCATACACACGGTAGCTCAGCCCATAGCGGGCGGCGAAATCACCCATTTCCCGCGCCTGGCGGGCATGATATTCGCTGGTGCGGTTACATGCCATGTACGCGATGAATCCGCTCCCCAGACGCGCACTCGCCAGCGCGATTTCTTCGCTGCTTGGGATGGCGGTTTCGCCCAGTTCGACTTCACCCTCCAGAACGGTGGCGATGCCCGGCTGCTGGAGGGTTTGCGTCGCTTCTGGCGTGACCGGCAGGGAAGTGTCGTCCGCGCGCGAGAAGACGAGCGCGATGAGGACAAATGCCAGCAGCGCGGCTGCGCCCCCCAGCCATAATGCTGCATTGGAAGGACGCCGGGCTTCCCGATGGATGGTCGGCTGTGCATCGCGCAGGGTTTTGGGGACATTGGTCGCGGATGCTGTTTCCTCTTCTGCGGCCTGCTGGAGCAGATCGGACAGATGCGTCCCGGCGTTGATCATCGGGTACTGCGATGTGCTGGTGATCTTGCGCCCCAGCGCCAGGTTGAGATCATCCGCCATCTCATTGGCGGTGGCATAGCGTTCCCGCGGGATTTTTGACAGGGCGCGCAGCACAACCTGTTCGACCGCTTCAGGGATATCATGCCTCAGATCGCGCGGCGGCACGGGCTGCTTTTCCAGATGCTGATAGATCACCGAGACGACGTTCGACTCGGTGGAGTCAAACGGCGGTTTGCCAACCAGCATGTGATACAGGATGACGCCCATACTGTAGATGTCTGAGCGGTGGTCGATCGTATCGCCGCGAAGCTGCTCCGGCGACATATAGATCGGCGTGCCGACGATGTTGCCGGTCTTGGTCAGTTCCAGCGAATTTTCGACCAGTTTGGCCAGCCCGAAATCCGTCAGGTAGGCATTGCCCGTGTCATCGAGAAGGATGTTGCTCGGCTTGAGGTCGCGATGGATGACACCCCGGCTGTGCGCGTAGGCAAGCCCGCGTGCCACCTGCGTAAAGACCTCGGCGACGCGCTCCATCTCCATGCCGTGATCGTCGATCAGGTGGCTGAGCGAACCGCCCCGCAGCAGGCGCATCGCCAGAAACGCCAGTTCCCCATCGATGATGCCATAATCGTAGACGGGCAGAATGTGAATATGTTCCAGCGAGGCGATCAGGTTGGCTTCCTGAGTGAAGCGCCGGCGGAACTCA
This sequence comes from Anaerolineae bacterium CFX9, assembly GCA_030263515.1. Lineage (GTDB taxonomy): Bacteria > Chloroflexota > Anaerolineae > Aggregatilineales > Phototrophicaceae > Flexifilum. The sequence continues at coordinate 6,236 of SZPD01000236.1, forward strand.
TCCGTTTCACTCTGCTCGCTGCCCAGCGTGATGATCTTCAGGGCTACGTAACGTTTCACGGCCTGCTGGTAAGCGCGGTAAACCGACGCCATCCCGCCTCTGCCGATACGTTCCTGTACGATGAAGTCCTTGATCTGGCGACCGACAAAGGGGTCGGTTTGCATGGGGTCAGAGCCTCTTCCAGAGTACCCAGAGTTCGGGTAACATCGCCTAGAATATACGCGACATTACGACAATTTGCCAGAATATTGCTGAGCGTTAACGAGGGCAAGTCGTACCGTGATCGTCAGTTCTGGGTCAGGAAAGTTGCCGGCGGAACCGGTATAATGCTCAATGACAGCCAATCTATGGACTAAGGCACTTAACCCGATGAAACAACTGCTTGTTCGCTTGTTCCTGCTGACGCTGACGTTCGCCGTCCTGACCGGCGCTGCCACTGCGCAGACAGCGCCCGTCACCAGCGCCACGCAGTCGATCCCCCCGGCGTACAGCCTGAACGGCGTGACTCATATCTGGCAGCAGTGGAATAACTGTGG
>SZPD01000001.1 GCA_030263515.1 Anaerolineae bacterium CFX9
TATTTACGCCGTCCCGGAACACTGGTTGAGTACGACGCCCGTACTTATGGGAAGATTGGACTGGATGAAACCGGGATCATCATCCGCCAACTGCTGGAGGGGCTGCGCGTCGCCGGGTTAGTTGAAGTTACCCGCGAACCAGATGGTGAACAGGATGTCCCCGGTTATCAACTGGTGGCATCGGCGATGCGCTGGTATGCCGGAATGGGTGAACGTGCATTTCATGACCCGATTCGTGTACCGAATGAGTCGCAGGAAGGTGGACGCCCCAATACCTTCTTCGTCGAGTTCTATCGAAGTGTCGCCCAATCACTCGTTGGGCTGGAAGCTCATGAACACACAGCACAAGTCCCGTATGATGAGCGCGAGAAACGTGAGCAGCAGTTCCGCACAGGCGCACTTCCCATTCTCTATTGCTCTCCAACAATGGAACTGGGAGTCGATATTGCCGAACTGAATGTCGTCAACCTGCGGAATGTGCCACCAACCCCCGCCAATTACGCGCAGCGCAGCGGACGCGCCGGACGCAGCGGGCAACCCGCTTTGGTTTTTACCTACTGTTCCGGGGGCAGCCCGCACGATCAGTATTTCTTCAGACGCCCGGAGCGCATGGTCGCAGGTGCGGTCACGCCACCGCGATTGGACTTGAGCAACGAAGACCTGCTACGAGCGCACATTCACGCCATCTGGCTGGCGGAAACCGGCATTGATCTGAAAGACACGCTCAAAGAAATTCTGGATATGAACGGCGATCCGCCGTCGCTGGAACTTCTGCCGGAAATCTACCAGCAAGCCGAGTCGGTCACGGCACGGCAGGCGGCACGGCAGCGGGCGGAACGGGTGCTGAAGACCATACCCGATGTCGCCCATCCTGATGAACTGTTAGAAGTCACGATGCAGAATATCGTCCGCACTTTTAATGCCACCTGTGAGCGCTGGCGCGGTCTGTACTGGTCAGCACTCAAACAGGTCAAGGTGCAGGAGGACATCCGCCGTGACCCGACCCGTCAGCAAACGGATAAGCGACAGGCAGATCGGCTGCGGCGTGAGGCACTGTCACAGATTGACCTGCTCACTGAGGTAAACAGTCTGGCGCAGTCAGATTTCTACAGCTATCGCTACTTCGCCACCGAAGGGTTTCTACCAGGATACAGTTTCCCACGCCTGCCGCTGTCGGCGTTTATCCCGGCGCGTCGGGCAAATCAACGGGATAACTTTCTCTCACGCCCACGCTTCCTAGCGGTTTCGGAGTTTGGACCGCGCGCCATCATCTACCATGAAGGCTCGCGGTATCTCATCAATCAGGTCATCATGCCTGTTACGGAAGATGACGACGGGCCGCTCACAACCCAGATCAAACAGTGCAATAACTGCGGCTACGTTCATCCGGTGAAGTCAGGTGTCGATTATGATCTCTGCCAACGCTGCGGGATGCCGCTCGACCCGCCGCTCCAATCGCTGCTGCGCCTGCAAAATGTCGTGACTCGTCGTCGTGATCGCATCAGCGCTGACGAGGAAGATCGTTTGCGACTGGGATATGAGATTCGCACTGGAGTCCGTTTTCGAGAACAGGACGGTGAGTTGGACGTTCGCACCGCATTCGTCCGGCAGGGCGACCATGAACTGGCGCGATTGACGTATGCTCAGACGGCGACTCTGTGGCGGATTAACCTCGGTTGGGCACGGCGCAAAAACCGGGGGCAGTATGGCTTTGTCCTCGATATCGAGCGTGGTTATTGGGGACGCAACGAACAAAATGAAGATGACCCCGAAGACCCCATGTCGGAACGCACCCGGCGTGTGATCCCCTACGTTGAAGATAACCGCAACTGTCTGCTGATTGAGCCATTGATCGGGTTGGAAGTTGAGGAAATGGCATCGTTACAAGCAGCGCTCAAACGAGCCATTGAAACCGTGTTCCAGCTTGAAGACAATGAACTGGCGGCGGAACCTCTGCCGGATCGGGATAACCGCCAGATGCTGCTGTTCTATGAGGCGGCAGAAGGTGGAGCGGGTGTCTTACGGCGGCTGGTGGATGATCCTTCAACCCTAGCACTCGTCGCCCGCGAAGCGCTGCGAATCTGCCATTTCGATCCCGATACAGGCGATGATTTACGTCATGCCCCGCGTGCGCGTGAGGATTGTGAGGCAGCCTGCTACGACTGTCTACTCAGCTACGGCAACCAGCGCGAACATCCCATTCTGGATCGGCAGGTGATTCGCGCAGTATTGGAAATGTTCGCTGGCGCAGATGTCAGGATCAGCCCCAGCAGCGCAACACGGGATACGCATCTGGAAACGCTGATCAGCCTGTCCGAGTCTGAGTTAGAGCGGGAATGGCTGTCCATTCTCAACGAGCGCGGGTTACGCTTGCCGGATTCAGCACAGGTTTATATAGAGGACTGCCAGACCCGCCCGGATTTCATCTATAACAGCGGTGGTGTGTATGCGGCAATCTATGTGGATGGCTCTCATCACGACTATCCACAGCGGCAGGGACGCGACCGCCAACAGACGGAATGCCTGGAAGACTATGGTTATCGGGTCATTCGCTTTGGCTACCGTGATGATTGGGCAGCGGTTTTGCAGAAAAATAAGCATATTTTCGGGGGTGAGCGGTGAGTTTTACAGTCGGATCACTGGTCAGAGTGCGCGGACGTGAATGGGTTGTGCTGCCGGAATCGACGGATGAACTGGTTCGGGTGCGTCCGTTAGGCGGCACAGAAGATGAAGTCACGGGTATTTTTACCGCGCTGGAACCTGTCGAACCGGCTCAGTTTGCCCTGCCTGATCCAGTACAAATCGGTGACTATCGCTCAGCACGGTTGCTACGGGCAGCGGTTCGCCTAGGGTTTCGCTCCAGCGCGGGTCCGTTCCGGTCATTTGCCCGCATTAACGTCGAACCCCGCCCCTACCAACTTGTGCCGCTCCTAATGGCGCTCAAGCAGGACCCGGTGCGCCTATTGATTGCCGATGACGTGGGCATCGGGAAAACAGTTGAGGCGCTGCTGGTCGCCCGCGAGCTGTTGGATCGCGGTGAAATCGACCGGTTGGCTGTATTGTGTCCACCGCAGCTTGCCGAACAGTGGCAAACAGAGCTGCGTGAGAAGTTCTACATCGAAGCTGAACTCGTACTTTCTAGCACAGCGACTCGTCTGGAACGCCATCTGCGGATGGGCGAGTCGCTTTTTGAGCGGTATCCCTTTGTGGTTGTTTCGACTGACTTCATCAAATCAGAACGACGGCGAAACGAGTTTTTACGCACCGCTCCCCACTTTATTATTGTCGATGAAGCACACACCGTTGCCCACACCACTGATAATCGAGGTGGGAGACATCAGCGTTATGAATTGGTAGCGACCCTAGCAAATGACCCAAGCCGCCATATAGTGCTGGTTACAGCGACACCGCACAGCGGTAAGGAAGATGCTTTTCGCTCACTGCTGGCAATGCTAAATCCTGAATTTGCTGATTTGCCTGAAGATCTCACAGGCGTGGAAAATGAGAGTCTGCGCCGTGAACTGGCGCATTACTTCGTCCAGCGACGGCGTGGTGACATTCGCGCCTACATGGATGCGATCACCCCGTTCCCGGAACGGGATACCGCTGAAGAAACCTACAAGCTCACCGACGATTACAAGCGCCTCTTTGACCGTGTGCTGAACTATGCGCGGGAAACTGTCTTGCAGCCGGGGGAAGGCTATCGCCAGCGGGTGCGTTGGTGGTCGGCGCTGGCACTCCTGCGTTCACTGGCATCCAGTCCGGCTGCCGCCGCCGCGACGCTTCGCAGCCGCGCCGCGACCACTGAGGCGGATAACGAGATTGATGTGGACGACATCGGACGGCGCACAGTGCTGGACTTGATGAACGATGAATCTGCCGAAGGGATAGATGCCATTCCCGGCAGCGATATTGGCGAACTCGCGGGGGACGAAACCAGCCACCGCCGCCGCTTGCTCGACATGGCACGGGCAGCCGAAGCGCTGCAAGGCGAGGCAGACAGCAAGCTGGAGCGCCTGATCGCCATTGTCAAAGACCTGCTGCGTGAAGGTTATAACCCGATTGTGTTTTGTCGCTTCATCCCGACGGTGGACTATGTGACCGACGCTTTGCGGGAGGCGACGCGCGGCGTGGAAGTGGCGGGTGTGACCGGCACGCTCCCGCCGTCGGAACGTGAGGAGCGCGTGACGCAGTTGAGTCAGGCGGCGAAGCGTGTGCTGGTTTGTACCGACTGCCTGAGTGAGGGTATCAACCTACAACAGGGCTTTGATGCCGTCATTCACTACGACCTGTCCTGGAATCCCACGCGCCACGAACAGCGCGAAGGGCGCGTGGATCGTTACGGACAGCCGAGCCAGCGTATCAAGGTTGTGACGTACTACGGCATTGACAACCAGATTGACGGTATCGTGCTGGATGTGCTGCTGCGGAAACACAAAACGATCCGTAACTCGCTGGGGGTTTCCGTGCCTGTCCCCGGCAACAGTGAGGATGTCATCGAGGCAATTTTTGAGGGATTGCTGCTCCGCGAAAATTCCAGCTTCAACCAGAATCTACTGCCCGGATTCGATGAATATATCAAGCCTCGTCAGGCAGAGCTTGATTTGCAGTGGGAAGCGGCAGCCGAGCGGGAGAAACGCTCCCGCACGATGTTCGCTCAACAGGCTATTCGCGTGGATGAAGTTGCTGCCGAACTGAATGCTGCCCGTGAAGCCGTCGGATCGGGCATTGATGTCGCCGGGTTTATGAAGGACAGCGTGCGGATGCATCGCGGGGTCGTGTCTGAGAATGGCGCGGTAGGTTTCGATTTGACGGAAACACCGCGCGGGCTGCGTGATATGCTCGGCAAAGCGCAGTTCGCCGCCCGTTTTGAACTGCCCGTGAAAGAGGGACAGCTTTATTTGACGCGGACTCACCCGCTGGTCGAGTCGCTGGCGGCGTATGTGATGAATACGGCGCTGGATGCCGCCGAAGTTGATGAGGATCAACCTCACGCTCGTCGCGCTGGCGCGATACGCACGACAGCCGTGCAGCGGCGAACCACGTTGCTGCTAGTACGCTTCCGTTATCATCTCATTACCCGCACTCAAGATGAGGAGCGCCAATTACTGGCAGAGGACAGCCTGACGCTGGCTTTTGAAGGTTCGCCTGAAAATGCGGTATGGCTTGAACCGGAGGCAGCCGAAACCCTGCTAAACGCTGAACCCGATGAAAATATTCACCCACAGCAGGCAGCGGAGTTTGTAGGGCGTGTGATCGAAGGTTTTGACTATCTTGCTCCAACACTCAACGACATCGCGCAGCGACGCGGTGATGAACTGCTGGCGGCGCACGTTCGTATACGTGAGGCGGCGTACCGGCGTGGAGAACGTCGCCCGCAGCATCGTGTCGAAGCACAGCTTCCGCCGGATGTGCTGGGGATTTACGTGTTTTTACCCGCAATGAGGAGCAGGTAGCGAATGGCAAGCCGTAACAACATCTTCACCACCATTCGCACGGAAGGCGCACTGCTGCCTGCCGATCTGCTCCAGCGCATCAGCGAGGGCGCGAACCTCGATGGGTTGACACCGGAGAGCTATCACCGTCCCGGCGAAAAGCTGAACGAAGTCGTCAATCGCTCGTGGAATGTGTTGCAGGGTGCATGGACAAGTTTTCGCGCGGCGCAGCAAAGCCTGCCCGAAAGCGACCTCGGCACAAGCATTACCCGCGAACGCTGGCTGCTGCCGCTGTTCCGGGAACTGGATTATGGGCGTTTGCAGACCGCGACGGCAGTTGAGATTGACGGGCGCAGCTACCCGATTTCGCATGGCTGGGAGCATGTGCCGGTACATCTAGTCAGCTACAAGCTGGAACTGGATCGGCGCACGCCCGGTGCGGCAGGTGCAGCATCCGCCAGCCCACACAGCTTGTTACAAGTCTTCCTCAATCGCAGCGAAAACAACCTGTGGGGCTTCCTCAGCAACGGCTACAAACTGCGGATTTTGCGCGACAACGCTAGCCTGACGCGGCAAGCCTACGTTGAATTCGACCTGGAAGCCATGATGGATGGCGAGGTCTACAGCGATTTTGTCTTACTGTGGCTGTTGTGCCATCAGTCCCGCGTGGAAGGTGAAAAACTGTCTGACTGCTGGCTGGAAAAATGGATGAAAGTCGCCGAGGATCAAGGGACACGCGCCCTCGACCAACTGCGCGACGGTGTGGAAGCCGCAATTACAGCGCTTGGTCTGGGCTTCCTCGAATATCCTGCCAATCATACTATGCGCGATAAACTGACCAGCGGTGAACTCAGCGCCCAGGACTACTATCGCCAACTGCTGCGGATGGTCTACCGCCTGCTGTTCCTGTTTGTGGCAGAAGACCGCAACTTACTGCTCAATCCTGCTGCGGATACCCCCGCCCGTGAGCGTTACATTGACTACTATTCCACGCAGCGGTTGCGGCGCATGGCCGAGACGTTCAAAGGCACGCGCCATCCCGATTTATTCGAGGGGCTGCGGCTGGTGATGCGTCTGCTGAGTGGAGATAACAATGGTGCAGGGGCGGGACTAGGACTCGTGCCACTGGGGTCGTTCCTGTTCAGCGACTCGGCAGTAGCGGACGTGATTGACTGCCAGATTGCCAACAGCCACCTGCTGGATGCCATTCGCGCCCTCTCGCTCACCTACGACCAGCGTGCCCAGGTCTACCGCACGGTGGATTACAAGAACCTCGGCTCGGATGAACTGGGCAGTATCTTCGAGAGCCTGCTGGAACTGCACCCGCAGATCAACGTCCCTGCACGGCGCTTTGCCCTTTCCACCGCCGCAGGCAACGAGCGCAAAACCACCGGCAGTTACTACACGCCCGAATCGCTCGTCCATGCCTTGCTGGATTCGGCGCTCAATCCGGTGCTGGCTGAAGCCACCAAAAAGGGTGAGGCAGCCATCCTTGATCTGAAAGTCTGTGACCCTGCCTGCGGGAGCGGACACTTCCTGATCGCCGCCGCCAACCGCATGGCAAAAGCGCTGGCATTCGTCCGCACGGGCGAGGAAGAGCCGCCGCCCGCCGCGATTCAGGAAGCCAAGCGCGACATCATCAGCCACTGCATCTACGGCGTGGATATCAACCCGATGGCGGTGGAACTGTGCAAGGTCAACCTGTGGATGGAGGCGCTGGAACCGGGCAAGCCGCTCAACTTTCTTGACCATCGCATCCAGGTGGGCAACAGCCTGCTGGGGACGACCCCGAAGCTGATGGCGGGCGGCATCCCCGACGATGCATTCAACCCGATTGAGGGCGACGATAAGAAATTCGTCTCTGGTTTGCGAAACCAGAATAAGAAAGAACGCAGCGGACAAACGAGCATGTTTGCTGATTTCGATGCCCCATTGGATATTGATAACTGGAAATTTGGAGATGAACTCAAACGCATTGATAAAGTAAGCGATGACACGCTTGATGACGTGCGACGTCAGGAGGCTTACTATCGTCAAATGGCGCAGTCTGAAGAATATGTGCAGATGCGTTTGAAGGCTGATGCGTGGTGTGCGGCTTTCGTCTGGGAAAAACACGCGGATGCACCACCCCCAATGACCGAGTATATCTATCGACTGTTGTTTTCTGATCCCTATGCCGAAAGGCTTGAACCGATCATCTCGAATGTGTTTCGCCTATCGAAACAGTATCAATTCTTCCATTGGCATATCGCATTCCCTGATGTGTTTGAGGTATCAGATAACCCCAACAGTTTGCTTAACGAGCAAACAGGCTGGCATGGCGGATTTGACTGTGTACTGGGCAACCCGCCCTGGGAGCGCATTAAAATTCAGGAGAAGGAATGGTTCGCGGAGCGTGCGCCGGAGATTGCCAACGCGCCCAATGCTGCCGCTCGCCGCCGCGCCATTGCTGAATTGGCTGAACATGATCCCGATTTACTACAAGCCTTTGCCGACGACAAGCGCAAGGCAGAAGGTGAATCGCATTTTGTGCGTGTAAGTGAACGCTACCCCTTGTGCGGGCGCGGGGATGTGAACACCTACACGATTTTCGCGGAAACTTCGCGCCACATCATAAATAGCCACGGGCGCGTGGGGATGATTGTCCCTTCAGGAATCGCCACCGACGATACCACCAAATTTTTCTTTCAAGATTTGATGCGGACACGCTCACTCACCAGCCTCTACGACTTTGAGAATCGTGAAGGTTTGTTCCCGGCAGTTCATCGTGAGCAAAGATTTTGTTTGCTGACTGTTACAGGCTTCGGGACTACTGAAAGATCAGAAGCTCAGTTCATCTTCTTTGCTTATGATGTAGCAGAAATACTTGATCCTGAAAAGCGTTTCACCTTATCCGCTAAAGATATAGCCCTCATAAATCCCAATACAGGCACAACGGCAACATTTCGCAATGCTCGAAGTGCTGAAGTTACTAAAACAATCTATCGAAATATACCGGTTCTGCTGGATGAGAACGATAGAACAAACAATCCTTGGGGTGTCAGTCTCGCAAGCAATTTTCACATGACGAATGACTCACATCTGTTCCACTCTTATCAAGAGATTGCGAACATGGGTTTCGTGTTGAAAGGCAACATTTTTTACCACCAAAATCAAACGGAAATATACATTGCTCTACTTGAGGGGAAGTTGACACAGATATTCGATCATCGTTCGACTACATTTCTCGGTGTACCGGATTTTGAGGTGGAACAAGGTAATTCACGACCAACCAAACCTGATGAGTATAGAAATCCTCACTGTTATTCATTACCCCGTTCGTGGGTCAAGCAAAGTGACTTCCTGAACTCGATAAGCAAGTATGGACTTCAGCGTTATTGGCTAACGTTTCACGATGTAGCGAATCCAAACAACGAACGGACTTTTATAGCAACAGTATGTCCTTTTTTGCCGCTGGGGAACACCTTGCCTTTCTTTCTATTTGAGGATGAGACTATTGCTGTACAGGCTTCGACAGGTCTATACGCCAATTTGAATATGTTTATCTTTGATTATGTATCCCGCCTTAAAATAAGTAGTCGCCATTTCAATTTCTTCATTGTCAAACAACTCCCTGTCATCCCGCCGCACACCTACACGCCTGACCTGCTGGATTTCATTGTGCCGCGTGTGCTGGAACTGTCATACACGGCTTGGGATTTGCAGCCCTTTGCACAGGATGTCGGCTACAGCGGTGCGCCCTTCATCTGGGACGAGCAACGGCGCTTCCTCATGCGCTGCGAACTCGACGCGCTGTACTTCCACCTGTATCAGATCAGCCGCGATGACGTGGACTACATCATGGAGACGTTCCCCATCGTCAAGCGCAAGGATGAGGCATCTTACGGCACTTACCGGACGAAAGACACTATACTAAGCATGTACGATCAGATGGCGGCGCTGCCGATCATGCACGTCCCTGCACCGAAGGACGAGTCCGCAATTTATGCCGTGCCGGATATCAGCCAGTGGGTGACGTGGCTCAATCCGCCGCCAGCCGATCCAGGGGTGGCGCATCCCGATACAAGGGGATAGGGGAATGACCAATGATGCCAGATGACGAAAAGGCGATAACCATTGCGCGGCGTACTCGTAAAAACCTCGACTTCATCTATTCTGCTAAAGCGCAAGGCGCAGATGTTGAGGAAGTTACTCAACTGCTCAACAGCATGTTGGGGATGCTGATCTGTTTACGGGAGGAGTATTTTCACGGGCGAACTGTGACATGGGATGATGTGCGCCACCATAATCTTCACCCCGTTTCTGTCTCCGCACAAAAACGCAATGACGATGCAGACATATGGAACGCCTATCAACCAAGTTTCAGTCAATTGATTACATGCCTACGCCATGCCTTCGCTCACAACTGTTTTTCATTGGTTGGAGACACATCACAACCTCGCGCTAATCGTGAAATTGTCGGGCTGGATGTTTGGAATACCCCCACTGGCAAAAAATATAAGACTTGGCAAGCGAAGCTGACAATCGACGATTTGAAGGCTATCGCGTATTTGTTTATTGACTACCTTGAAACGACACGTGGACACGAACTTGCTGCGTAATGGAACAACGTGGGATGTTAGCCAATGGAAGGGCGCATCCTAATCGGCAATAACGAACTGAAAAGGACAAACTGCAAATGAGTAACGGGAGAAACAGGACATCGCACTATATCCGTTCCGAGGGACCAAAACCCGACGCGGTGAAACGAGGTCTTGTTTGGCTTCTCGAATTGGGGCGCAAAGAAAACAGGAAATCTGCGTTGCTCGCTGTCCCGGTCATGGATAATCTGAGCGGCGTAATTGAAGAAGTTTTGGGTGAGCGAGCGATCAAAGCATTAAAGCAAGGCAGCGCCGTAAATCTGGAGTCGGTTGTTTCCGTTTCTCTGCTTACAGAACGCAAAGATGTGTTCAATCACCAAGGTCCAGTGATCGCTGTGTATCCAAACAAGAAACTTCTAGACAAGATCGACAACATGCGGGGCGTGACTGATGTGCTGGTTATCCCCTGGTCATTACAGGAGATACAGTATTGGATCGAAACCTGGCAGGCATTGGAGCTTGGTGCTTCCGGGAATTCTCCAATTGAGCAATCGTTCTCGAATCCAGTCGTTGAAGAGGCTCTTAAAAGTTTGACATCTCGTGTCAACCTGCGTGCGGGTATCGCACATCCGATGGATAAAGCAGCAGCAGTTGATCTCTTTAAGAAACTTAAAGCGGCTAAGATCGCTTATGACCCGACTGAGATCAGAGGATGGCTCGTCCGACATGGATGGGAAAGCGATGATGCAGATGAGGTAAAAGATATTGCCGAGAAGATTTCGCAGGGTCGCGCCGTGCGAAGTGCAAATGGTGGTTGGGCAGATGATATCGTCAACCTTTGGCGCGAAAGAGCATCTAAATCCTAGCAGAAGGCGACTGTTGATTTAAGCGTGGCACATATGAGGTATTCGCAACTTGATGGTCCGAGTGTGAAGATTCGCCAAGTGAAAGTGGGTAATACAAGAACAGGTAAGCAGTGCTGAGTATCCCTGCCAGAAAGATTAGTGATGCCGATCCCCTCGCAGAACGATTTTCTACGTCCCTTCCTGACCATCCTCAGTGATGGGCAGACGTATACGCGGTCGCAGCTCCAGCACCGGCTGGTGAAGCATTTCGGCATCAGCGACGAAGATGCGCGGCAGATGAGCGGCAAGCAGCTCACGCTGGTTAATCGGCTGGCATGGTGTGATGCCCATTTTGTCAAAGCCGGTTTTGTGAATAAACGCCAGCACCATGCGGACAGTCTGCAAGATCAGTTTCGCATCACATCGCTCGGCATCCGCGAACTGAATCGCCGACCGGAGAAAATCACGGTCGGTTATCTACAAGGATTCTATCTCGGCAAGGTGCATCGCGGAGCAGGCTCTGACGACACAACCAGCGACGCCGAACTTGAACTCTATGAAGCCTTTGAGAAGCTGCCGGACGAGTTCACGGTCTTTCACAGCGTCAAATGGTTTGCCAAAGCGCGCGGCACGGTTGGCGAGATCGACTTTTTGATCGCGCACCCGCAGCGCGGCGTGCTGGTGATGGAAGTGAAAGGTGGGGTCATCAAGCTTGAAAATGGGGACTGGTACAGTACAGATCGCAATGGACGTACCAGCGGAATCAAAGACCCCTGTGAGCAGTCGGAACGCAATCGTAGAGCGCTATCGGATTGGCTCGCCGACGACTTTCGCACCAAACGCTTCAACTATGCCCTGTTTCCCGCAGTTGCCCTGCCCGATTCGAGAGTTGATCGGGATATACGCCCGGATTGCCCGCAGGACATCTTCATCGATATGCGGCATTTGCCCGATCTCCCTGCTCGGCTGGATCAGATATTTGATTACTGGCAAGCCCATGCCGATGCTCGAAATCAACGAATGGACGGACAGGCTGCGATTGCCGCGCTCGTTGATCTATTCGTGCCATCGCGTCAGCTTCAGCCGCGCATCGCCGATGTATTTGAGCGGGAACGGCGCAAAATCGAAGAACTGACACAACAGCAGTTCCTGATTTTGCGGGTACTGCGGATGCAAAAACGAGCAGCGATTGTCGGTGGTGCCGGAACAGGCAAAACCATGCTGGCGATGGAGAAGGCACAGCAATTGCTTGACGCTGACTATCGCGTGTTGTTCCTGTGCTTCAATCAAAATCTGAAACAGTGGCTGGAAAGCAGTTTGCGGCATCCGAATGTGACAGTTGCGACCTTTCATGGGGCGGTGGGGACGATCATTAACTGGACGGGTGTCCGCAAGCCGCCCGGCAATTTCTATGAGCAAGCCGCCGACCTTCTGACTGATGCGACGCAGGCGCTGCAAGCACAGCAGTCAGATAAACTGTTTGACGCGATCATCGTCGATGAGGCACAGGACTTTGAAGATACCTGGTGGATTCCATTACCGGATCTGCTAAAAGACCCGGACAACGGTGTTTTCTATGTCTTCTTCGATGATAATCAGCGGATCTATACCCAAATCAGCAATATCCCCATGAGCAGTGAACCGCTGCTCCTCAGCGATAACTGCCGCAATACGCAGCATATCCATGCTCGCCTTAGCCCGTATATGCAAGAGCGTCATGAGACAGTATGTCTCGGACCAGAAGGACGCCCGGTGGAAGTCATCGGCGCAGAAACCCCACAGGCAGCGCGCAGAGCATTGCAGTCGCTGCTGAACCGGCTCGTCAACGAGGAAGGCATCCGCACAGAAGATATCATTGTGCTGACGGCGGCGTCCGAGAAGCGAAGTCAATGGAAGCAGGATGAGCAATTAGGTAATTTCATCCTTTCGTGGTATCTCGACACTGAGATGGAGCTTGCTGTTCGCGTCGCGTCGATCTTCTCCTACAAAGGTTTGGAAAACGCTGTCGTCATTCTGACTGAACTGGATATGGTTTCACGAGGTGAAATCCAAAGTCAACTGATTTATGTGGGTATGTCCCGTGCGCGGCATCATGCAGTCGTTATCGGCAGATTACCTGAACCGCAGCAGCCCCCAGCAGTATAGGAAAGTACGAATATGGCAACGGTTGAAGAACTCCTCGAAAAAGCAGAACGGTTTGCAGGGCAGCAGCGCTGGGAAGAAGCTGCTCTTGTGGCTCGTCAGGCTGTAGACACCGTGCCAGAGCATCGTTGGGCAAAGGATAAGCTCGGTTGGTATTTATCACGCGCAAAAAAACACGCCGACGCTATTGAAGTGTATTCACTACTCGTTCAAGAGGCACCTGAGAACCCCAAATATCCCTATATGCTGGGCTACCAATATTATGATCAGCAGGATTTCACGAACGCCGTTCCTTGGTTCAGAAAAGCCCTTGATCTGAAGCCTGACTATCTAGTTGTGCTGTATCGGTGCGGCTATGCTCTTGTGAAGACGGGCGATGTGCGCGCCGCCGAAGCATTACTCCGTGATTGCGTGAGGTATTGGCGGGAATTAGAAGAGGGCGATGCCAAGGATCGCGAGAAAAAGAATTACGCTGATGCCTGCTTTCAACTCGGCAAGATTTACAGCGACCGCGATGACTGGGTCTCAGCAGTTAAGGCGTTTACAGAAGCGGTTGCTCATGAAAGCAATGATGCTGACAAGCTCTATAACCTCGGAAAAGCACTTGTCAAAGTAGAAAACTTTGAGGAAGCCTTAGCTGCCTTACTTAAGGCGGATCAAATTGCTCCTCGAAAACACTACATTCAGACCTATCTTGCCATCGCTCACCATCAACTCAATAATCTGGTAGAAGCCGAACGTATATTTGACGGCATTCCTTCCCATATCAAAGATCAGTTTCCGTATATCTGGCAACACCATGCCGGGTTATATCGCACCCAGGGACGTACTTCTGACGCGATTCGTATGCTTCGTGCCGCTACTCGCAGACCAAATGAAAAAGGTTTACACAGTTGGTATGACATTTTCATACTCTTGGCGACCAGTTGCGAAGAGGCGGAGGACATTCAAGGCGCTTATATTGCATATCAGGGTGCCAACACATGGCATGTAAAGAGCCGCGGCAAGGACTCCCCTATTGCCCTGAAAAAGATCAAAGACCTAAAGCAGGTAGCATCTGAACGCAGCATTGATTTGGAATCCACATCCACCGCTGCATATAGTTCAACCGACGCAGGACAGTCTAACGCCCAAGTTGCCTACATAAAGAAATTTTTTACTGACAAAGGCTATGGGTTCATACAGCAAACTACTGGAGATGATCTTTTCGTGCATATTCGAAACATCATTAACTCCGAAAGCATTCGCGAAGGTGCGCGTGTTGAGTACCAGATTGGTCAGGGGCGAAAAGGACCCGAAGCAACGCATGTACATATAATAGACTAGAACAATTCCTCATCATCTTCTACACAATCGTAGAGTATAGGCTTTTTGCTGAGGAGCGATGCATAACATCGCTCCTCATTTTTGTGTGCCTGTTAGAACGGAATATCCTCTGTATCTTCGCTGTGACCGTTGTCACCGTTCTCGGCGCGATCCAGAAGGACGAGGCGGTTGGCATCGATGTCGAGGCTCGGCTGCGGCGTGCCGCTCTGGTCGATCCACGCCGACGGGCGCAGCCACTCCGCCATCACCTGCACCAGCGATCCCTTGCGGACGTACTGCTCCGCCACTTCCGCCAGCTTGTTCCAGCAGTTGACGCGCACCCAGACCGTCTGCTTGTCGCCCGCGCGGTTCTTGCGGCTGACCGCCACCGAGAACGACGCGACACTCTGTTCCCCCACCTGACGCACCTGCGGATCGCTGCCGACGAAACCCGTCATCTGAACGTTGAGGCTCGTACCCATGATGTTTTTCTCCTCGCGCCTGAGCGCTTTTGCTATCCATCGACCCTGTGCCGATTTCTGACCAGCACATCAGCAGGCGCATCAAAGCGCAGTGTCACCTGAAAGGCGCTCGGCGTTTTTGGTGAGCGAAGCGGCACAAGCCAGGAGAAAACGCCGAAAGCGACCCCGCTAGCGGGGTTGACCCGGTGCTGCGGCTGCTAGGATGGTCAGTGACAAATCGGCACGTTCACAGGTCAGATGGATAAAGCGCCGCGCCGAAGGAGGAGCAGAGGACACGAGCAGTAGATGACTGGATCGGCAAGCCCGCGTACCAAAGGGGAATATAAGCAGCACTCGGAAAGGTCAGCCCAATGCAGGCAAAGCCGGCTGTGTGTGTGAGGAACAGCGGCGAAGGCGGCGTTTCCGCACTGATGGGAGGGGATGCGGACTGCGCCAGCGTGGGGAACATGGCACACCGCGAGCATCTACATCCAGGCAACCCGGACTGCTCGCGCAGGAGAACGGTTCGGTCACGGCGATGGAGATATTCCGGGCAGAAATAGGCAGTGGGGAGAGTGTCAGACATCGCCCTCGTCGGAAAAGTAGATGCTGCGGAAGTTGTACAGCGACGGCTGTTGGCTGTGACGCACGCCCTCGTAGAGTGCGCCGGTGATGTGGTGCAGCCCGTTCCTGAGCTTTTCGCGGATGTATGTCTCATCATCGTGCGCCAGTAGCGTGATCGCTGCGTAGGTCAGATACTCGACGGCAGCCAGCAGTTCGTATGCCATCCGTCCGCGCCAGCTGTGAACGCCATTGGCGTGAGCCGTCGCAGTCTTGAGATCGTCCAGTCCGCGATAAGCAATCAGCAGCGCTTTCGCCGTCGCCTCGAAATCATCGATGCGCGCGTCATCCGGTGAGAAGCGGCGCAGAAAGTTCCGCATTGCATCGACGGTGTGAACCGAGATCGAATGCTGCCCGCAGAACACCGCGAGTGTGTGCCATGCCTCCTTGAAATCGGGATGTTGACACAGTTCAAAAGCGGCGTTCTGCACGGCGATCATGCCGTCTACAACGCGCTGGTCATCCTGTTCAGCGTTCAGATTGGAAGCGAGAAACTCGCCAATGGCGTTGTACTGGTCGTTGTCAAAGTGGTCATGATACTGCTGCATGGCAATGGCATTCAGATCGTGCGTCATGCGATTATCCTTTGGCTAAAGAAGCTGCGTTAAACGGGCGAGGAGTGAGAGCGTCAGCGGATCGGTCGGCTGTTGGTCGATGTGTCGAATCAAGCGGAGCAGCATGGTGTTGGCGATGCCGTAGGGGGAAAACACACTGTCGGTATACGGCAGCACCCACGTCCCGGACGGGAGCAGCTTCGCGCCTTTTCCGTGCAGCCTAAACGCAATATCCGGCATGGATGCGAGTGTCCAGCCAGTGGTACAGACCAGCGCTTCGGCGCGCTCATCGGCTTCGAGCGTCCAGTCGGCATAAAGCAGCCGTTCACCGTGCAGCGCAAGATAGGCACGTTGGAGCGACCAGCCGCCCCATCCGCCGAACGGCAGGCGCACAACTTTGAGCAGGATGACCGGCTGCCAGTCGAGATGCGTGAGCGTCGTCATGGCAGCGCCTCGAACCAGAAGCCGCTGAAGCGGGTGATCTCGCCGTTATCCAGAAACCTGACGAATACGGTGTGAATGCCAACGCTGAACCGATGATCCGCACTGTCACACAGCGGATAGTGACTGACGATGCACTTGCGGTGGGGATTGATGGTGGACAGCCCGACGATATGCCCAACTGTGCCGGGCGGCGGCAGCTTCGAGTGATGGACGTTTTGACGATGGCATTGCAGCATGGCACTCACTCGCTTTCGTCAGGGTCGCAGGACGTCACCGTGTTGCTGTAGCCGTTGACGATCTGGACGGACTGACCCCGTTCCCGTGC
This sequence comes from Anaerolineae bacterium CFX9, assembly GCA_030263515.1. GTDB lineage: Bacteria > Chloroflexota > Anaerolineae > Aggregatilineales > Phototrophicaceae > Flexifilum. The sequence continues at coordinate 16,713 of SZPD01000001.1, forward strand.
GGCGCGCTGCATGGCGATCTGCGCGGCGTTCCAGTCGTAAAATTCGCCATACTCGTCGAGTGTTTCATCATCCATGTTGCTGAGATGAAATGGCGGGATCGGGTCGCAGTTCTCGCTTTCAGCCCGTATCTCGGAGGGGATTTCGACCACCACCACAGCATCAGGGGCGGTCATGACACAGATCGGATCGCCGGACTGTGCCGCCAATCCCACCAGCGGCGGGTGATGGTCAATCCACGTCACCGCGTATTCACTTCCAACGGGCAGCTGCGTCCCGTTGAAGGCATTGACCTCGCGCACCAGCCGCACCTGCCCGCCGGGATAGATGTGCTGCGGCTGTCCATTGACCTCCGCCACCAGCGGGTCGCCTTCGTTCACCGGATAGAGCGCCGCCACGAAACTCTCAAAATCGTCGGACAGGTCAATCGAAACCTGCACGAAGCTGTCCAAGTCGAGCAGGGATGCCTGCTGGATGGCTTCATCCATCGCTTCATCCGGTTCGACAACTTCCGCTGAGGAGAGGTCGAGCGGCTCCGCCAGTTCATCAGGCGTGCGACCCGACAGGTCATTCACGTCGTAAAACAGGATGAGACACCAGTTATGGACACCGACGCGGTCATAGGCGGTGGCGCGCACGCCACTGCCTAGCTGCTCCGCCAGTTGATTGACGGCGCGGATGTAGATGGCACGGTAGACTTCCGCGCCATCCGGCACGGCTCCGCCGTCGTTGAAGCCGTACTTGGTTCGCATGTCGTCCCAGTAACGCATGATACTGCTCCTTTCAAACCCTCGGATAAAAAGCAAAAACTCCGCTGCGAGCGGAGCCTGCTGGCGGACAATCGGTTGGAGAGATGAATCAGTTGTCGGCAGGCTGCGGTAGATACGCCAGCAGTTCGTCGCGGCAGATCGGTAGACTGCGGACGCTCATCCCGTCAAGGCTAATGAAGCTGGCGAAGGTGCGGATCGGTTGGCGGCGCAGTAGCGTGTGGACGTACTGCCCGACCATGCACGCCATCCAGTCGTTGACGAGGCACGCTTGCTCACCGCGTAAGACTAATTCAGCGCAGGACAGGTCAGGTTGTGGTCCAGACGCGGGCGCTTCGGGTTCGAGCAGTGCCGGAAAGAGCAGCCCTTCTTTCGGCAGATAGGCGTACTTGCCCTCCCTACCGTCGATGTGCCGCCGCATCTGCTCCGGGTCGGTGACATTGCCAATCACAACCTGACCGCCGTCGCGGTAGTTGCCCGCGCCGATCAGGATGCCCTGCGCCTTGTGCAGGTCGCGCCGTGCCAGATGGTTGTCCACACAGCCGATCACGAGCTGCGACCCGTAGCGGCTGCTGTGCTTTTCGGCATCGAACGGCTCGACGCACCACGCGATGTCCAAGCCGAGCGCCATGTTCAGGCGTCTGCCGACGACTTCGACTTTCGGCAGTTTGAGCGCGGCATCTGCTGGCGTGAACAACTGGCGACCGACGTTCTTCTCCTCCACGATGTCAGGATCGACCAGCAGGATACCCGGCGTATGCAGTCGGGCGCGGCGCATGTCATAGACAATGCGCGCCACGATACGAGCGACCTGCGCCCCCGTCCCGCCACAGCCGACGATCACGATAGTCTGAATATGGGTGTTGGGATCAAAGACGTTCATCCTTTCGGGATTGCCTGCGCTCATCGCGTTTCATCTCCCAGAACTTGTGCCAGTGTTTTCTTGACAGGGATCAGATCGCCGGTCGGATAGCGCCGCGCCTTTTGCGCTTCGAGGTCGATCAGCAGCTTGCGGATGTCCTGAGACTGGCGCTTGCTCTTGCCGCTGACGGCATGATCGCCGAACGACGAACCGAGCAGCATCGTCCAGTCCTCCACCAGTCCCGCGCTCTGCAAGGCGGTGTCGGTCACGCGCTGCACCGTTCCCCAGCAGATCGCGCCGGAACCAAACACGTTCGGCAGCGGCGCGTGGAACAAGGGGAGATTGAGCGTTTCGGGACGACGTTTGACCGCGTACACGCCGTAGACTGGCGCTTTATCCTCCGCCGTCACGCGGATCATGACCAAGCCGGGCAACGGCACGCGCAGCGCGACATCCGAGCCATCGAGGAACACGCCGGTCTTGCCCGGCGGGCGGTATTCGACAATGGTCTTTTTCACGCCTTCCTGCCGTACCAGCAGCGTATTGCCGCCGAGCAGTCCGGTATCGAAGGTGACTTTCGCCGCCAGCGCCAGCGCGACCTGTGCCGGATCAACCGGATACTCCGTTGTCTGCTCACCGTCGGTCTTACGCAGCATCACCCCGAACGAGTAAAAACTGAGCGTCAGCGACGGCTGCTCGTTCAGTGCTGCCGCTAGGACCCGTCCATTCCAGTCGGATGGATTGTTCATTGAGCTTGCCTTTCTGCTTGAGTTCACGATAGAGGGTGGCGATATGGCGTTCCAACGTCGTCATTAGATCCGGCGTGGTCTTGAGGATGTCCAACCCCGCCATTGCATCGTGCATGATGCCGTCCGCTTCTTCGATCATCTCGACGGCGAAGGCGATATCTTCTTTTGACCACGAGAGTGGCGGGATTTCGCCCAGCATCTCGTCGCTGTAATCGACCAGCGAGTTGCCGGTGCAGCTAAACAGCCAGCCGAACAGCCAACTGACCTGCTGTAACGCAGGATCGGTTTGTTCGTGCAGGCTGTGAGCAATCGCGCCGCTGACCTGACGGATCGCTTCCGGTACGTCGATGTGGTAGGTTTCCCCTTCGGGGATGTCAATGCCGAACGGCGCGAGGATCGGCAGCAGGTCGCTGTGAACGGCATAGAATTGCGGATCTTCAAGTTCAATACCCAACGCGACCAGCGGGATACCCCAACCGATGGTTTCGAGATCGTCAATCGGGATGCCTTTCGCGGAAATCCCCCGGCACAACAGCCGATCCAATTCCGCATATGGCACGCCCGCCCGCAGTCGCTCAATTGCGTCGGCATAGAGGTCGGGGAACGCACCGCGCGTCACCTGCAAAGCAATCGTCAGCGGGTCGGTGTCGTAGTCGATGTCGTCTTCAAACTCATCCCAGAAGGGATCGAAGGTGGCTGCCGCCGCTGCGAGCAGCAGCAGGGGATCGGTGGTCAGCGCAACCGCCAGGTGGTCGTAAATCGCCGTGATCGCTTTCATGCGCCGAACTCCAGCACGCTGGCGGTCAACAGCGGGATGGGCGTGAGGTTCGCTAGATGCCGCGCCGCTGCCGTGCAGCGTCCGGTGTAGGCGACCAGTTCGGTCACGGCTTCGACCAGTGTCTCACGCGGGAGGCGCGCCGTCCCGGTGATCAGGTGGGGCTGCTGCGCGAGCAGCCCCATGCCTTTCAGTTCAACCGGCGTGATGGACAACAGGCAGTCGCGCAGTGCGTCCATGCCGAATGGAATGCTGCCCATAAGCTTCAGCCTTTACGCCCCGGTTGCGGCAGGAACTCGACCACGCGCAGTCCGTTTTCGCCTTCGGTTCGTTCGCGCAGCGTGGCATTGGCGATTTCCGGGTAGCTGGTCTTAAGCAGATCGCGCACCTGCTCGTTAGTCAAATCGGACATCGACGGGTCTTCGACGATGCGCGTCGCGCCGATCTTGAACACGCGGGACGAAGCGTTCTGGTTTTGCTCGGTCATGGTGAAATTGTCCTTTCCTGGTGAAATGAACTAGAGCAAAGCAGTGGTTTCGGATGCCCCATTGGTCGAAATGGCGGGTGAAGTCGGGACTTCCAGCGTGAGCGGTTCGTTGTCTTCAACGGCGGCGGGTGGTTCGTCGCCGTCGGTGGAGTCGCCGACCTGCACGAAGTCTTCCAGCGCGAACAGCGCCATATCCCGCGCGGTCAGATGCTTCATCTTCTTCGTCAGCGCGTACACGTCGGGGATACGGATCGGCGTTTCGCCGTCCCACAGCTTGCCATCGATCAGGGTGGCAGCGAGCTGTACCGCCTGACGGTAAGCGGCAGCATCCGTCTCTCCGCCCGTGAGCTTGAGATGGCTGATCTTGACCGTCTTCACCCCCTTCTTGAGCGGAATATCGACCGTCGGTTCCGCAGGCGCAGGTGGCGGCGCAGTTTTCTTGCTGCTGACTGGTGTCGTTGTCGGCGGAGGCAGTTCGGCGATGATGGGCGGTTCGGCTTCGACGGCAGACAATGCCATCACGCCGTCTTTGATGATTGCCGTGAGATCGGACAGGTTGGCGTAGGCGAACTGACGGACGTGCGCGAGATCGCCGCGCTGAATGAGCAGCGTGCCGTGCCGTTCATCGCTCTCACTGTCAGGCAGCGTGAGCGTGATGACGGTCGGTGCTTTGGCGTTTTTCTTTGCCATGAGGCGTTTCCTTTCACTGATTTAGCGGATGAGATGGGGATTTGAGACAGGCGTTTTGGAGACGGGCATCACCTCCTTTCGTGGCGCATCGTTTCAGTCATGGGACTGGCGCTCGCGCTCGTCCAGCACGTCAAGCGCGAATGCCTGGTGCAGCGCCTGCGGGTCATAACTGTCTTCATCGAGTTCCTGTGCTACGATGTCTTCCCGTGCGGCATATCGGATCGCGTCGGGCTGTAAGTGATCCAGATCGCTGCCCATCGTGCGCGCGTATTGCACGCCAAGACGGTAGAAGTCGTGCCATCGTTTGTCGTTGTTCATAGCGTTCCTTTCATTCGTGCCTGTGGGCTGTTGATTGGGAGATGAATACCGAGTGCCGGACACAAATCCCTGAGCAGGAGCGTGCCGCAGACGTGGCAGAAGCCGTAGCCGGTTTTTCTGTTGAACCCGAAGGAAGGATGGTGGTCAGCGTGTTTGTGACGCTCCGGGAAGGGACACACGCCGTTGAGCCAATCGCCGCGCGGTTTGCAGCCGCACGCGAGCAGCGTGTTCGTCACCTGTGCAACGAGATCGGGATGGGGGATGTACGGTGAAGATTGATGACTGGCGCGGCACTGGGTGACGCGCGGCGATACCGAGGATACCGGCAGGAAGGTGGTGAAGTCATCCAGTGCGTAACGCTGCTCGTGGAGTTCGATCAGGTGGCAGCGGGCATGATGACGTGATGGTTTTGTGTTCACCGTCGATGGGATTCGCAGGCTCTGGGCAACACTGAGCCTGTCGCCATGCAACGCAGCGGCTAATCCGCACAGCAGACAGCGCGTCAGTTCGAGATCGGCTGTTGGTTCGTCCAGCCACCAGTAGGCGTGATACCCGCCGCCGCTGTGGACGATGCACGAGGGCGTTGGTGACGCAGCTTGCAACCGTCTGAGCGCATTGGGCGATGGATCGTCAACATCGACAAACAGCGCCGGAAGCGCGACGACATCCGCTGTGCTGCCGCGCTGCCACCGAGTCAATCCCGGACGACGCAGCCCGACCGCGAAATACGCCCCCCAATTGAGCGCGTTCGCGCCGTCGAGCTTCGCCAGCGCGTCATGTAGTGCAGCAGGATTGTCCAGCGGAATGTGACGCGAAGGTGTGCGCTGTTTTCCGTCGGGATGGATGGCGGTAAGCGTGAGGCAGGTCTGAGGATAGGCGGCGCAGCACGCCAGCAACGCCGCGAAAAACGTACCCCGTTCGTCACGCATGGCATTAGAACAATGCCAACTGTTGCGTGAGCGGCTCGTTGTCGGCTTCGGACTGCGGAAAGGCGATCACTCTGTGTTCGGTTCGGCGTGAAGGCTTCGACGAAAGCGGACGCTGCGGCTTGACGACACGGACGGCAGGCTTATTGTCGCCACCGCTGGCACTGAGCACCAGCAGTTTCGCGGACACTTCCTGCTCACAGCCCGGAAAGACGATGCGATGTTCGGTCAGCCATGCCGCGATCTCCGCCGCAGCGCCGCTGTCGAGCAGTGTCATCAGATCGGCACGCAGTCGCACCCACTCGTTCTCGTCGGCTACCAGATGCACCGTCTCCAGATAGGCGGTGACGGTTTCGACCGGACGCGCAGCGACTTCATCCGCTGCCACTCGCTTGCGTGATGAGTGATCATCGACTGGGGTGATCGTCGCGCCGAGTTCCAACGCTAACGCGAACAACGGATCCGGCTCGTCCACTGGCAGAGGATCGCTGCCCGCATCAATGCTTTCAATGTTCCAGTACGCTGCATCCTCGGTGTCGATCTCGCTCACAGCATCCGACGCCTTGAACAACTGCGATGGGTCGAGCAGGCTCTCGTCGCGCCCAATCGCTTCCAGCAGCGCTTCTTCGAATCCGCCCTCACCTTCGGTTAGAGCGTCCAGCCCGGTCAAGCCGACATCGCCCGTGAGCAGCTTTGCTGCCCGCTGCTTGCGCGACATCAACTGGACAGCGGTCTGCTCCATCGTTCCCTCAGCGTACAGATACACGACCTTGCAGTGTTCGTGCGTCTGATTCAGGCGGTACGACCGCGCTGCCGCTTGCATTAGCGTCGAGAGATTGAAGACCAGCTCGTAGAAGATCAACGTCGGGAAGTGGATGAGATCCAAGCCGGTTTTGACCAACTCGGGATTACACAGGACGACGTTTGTTCCTTTCGCGATCTCGCGCTCGATGACCGCTTCGCGCCGCTCGGCATCGACCGTGTTCTTGAGGATGAAGGTCCGCGCTTCCGGCACCTGCTGATTCAGCAGACTTTCGAGGCGCGGCTGGATGTCGCGGGTGGCCGTTTGCCGGAAGTAGATCACGCACGGGCGATTGGCGGCCAGTTCTGCTTGCACCAGATCGATCAGTGCCTGTTCTTTGGCATAGATACGCTCTTCGCCGTAGCTTGGCAGGCTGACAACCGTGTACGGTTCCTTCGCACCGGTGATCGGGTGTTTGAGGTTGTGAATCACGTCATATGGGCGATAAGGTGCATTAGGCCAGCCCATCGACCACTGCAAGTACGCGCCACGAAACGTCGTGTCGCCCTCCCATCGCCGCTGGATGAGGTAGTCCTTGAGGCGCTGGCGCGTGCGGTCGTATTCGGCGTAGACGTCCTTATCGAGTTCGACCGGCTGCGCGATTTCCTCGTACTGCGGCAGCGCTTTGCCTAAGTCGGCGAGCGAGAAGAAAATCGCATGATCCAGCACTTCGGCGACCAGCAGCGGCGAGATGCCCGGCGCTTCCTGATACGGACGCTCGTAGGTCGATGTCCCCGTGTACGCGCCGGTATCGCGGTCATAGCTTGGGCGTTCCTCGACAACTTGCTCCCTAACTCCCATATCGGCAACCCAGCGCGACTCGGCGCGCCCACGCTGATAGCGAAGCTCACCGAAGGTATTGCTGCTCTCACTCACTACCTCTTGAAATTGGTGGGAGCCACGCTCTTTCCGGCTGAAGCGTTTGCCGCCGCCCCAGTTATAGCGCTGGCGCACGCGCGGATTGATGGCATATTCGAGGTTGAAGATCGACGACGAGCGTCCGTTGAATGGCGTGCCGGTCATCGCCAGCACTTTCTGCGCCAGTCCTGCCATCCGGCTGAAGGCTTCGCCGTTGCCGGTGTCGCCGTGCTGTGCCTCATGCACTTCATCCCAGATCAGCAGATAGACCCGATCCGGGTACATCCTTTTGAGGTATTCATCCAGCCGGTAACGTGGATTCTTCGGCGGATATTTCTCGCCCGGCTTCGGTTGTGAACCACGGTCACGACTTTCGCGCCAGAGCGGTGTCTGACACACGCCGCAGGTGCGCTTGCCGCCTTCCAGCCACGATTGCGATGCGGTTGCGCTCACGCCTTTCTTTTCCTGCATGATCGTGCCCCCACAGTGCGGGCATTTCGGCACGCGCTCACGGCGGATGCGCTGATGCGGCAGATAACCATCGGGTACAGGCGATCCGTGTCGCCACAGCGCGACCGCTTCGCTCCGCCAGACGACCGCTGATTCCCACGCACAACCCAACTTGGTCAGGTCGCGTTTGATCAGACCAATCTTCGGCACATGCGCGGGCAAGGCTTCCGCGCGATCCATGAAGCGCTTGACCTCTTCATGCCGGTCGAGACGTTCGATAGCCGCTTTCGGCGCAATGCTGACCAGTTCGCGTTTCCACTTCTCGATCAGGTGCGGCGGCGCGACGATCAGGACGACTTGCTTCGGGCTGATGTCATTTGCTAAAGCTTTCACAACGCCGGAAGCCATACTGATTGCTGCCGCTCCGCCCATGAGCGTTTTTCCCGTGCCCATCGAACCGATCAGCAAAATACTGTTTCGGGACTGAAAGCCCCGCGCCACTGCGCCGACGACGTGCTTCTGCGCGGTATACATGGGGTACTTTCCCTTCAAACGGATGCGATCCAACCAGCCACCGATCCCGGCAAAGTCAAAACCGTACATGGGTTTGAACCTGGTGCTGAGATACTGGGCCAGTGCCCGCTTGTTGGATGTGATGAAGCCAAGCAGTGCCTCATCGCCTTCCATCTCGACCGTTGTGCCATCGCTGCCGAGCAGGGAGAGTGTCGTCGTCGGTTTCAGGCGGATGGTCGTCTTCTTGACCTGCCGTTCCGGGTCATTCGGATCAGCTTCGACCTCGACGCGGGCGACCTGCTCGACGTGACGGGTTTTGCCGCGCAGCGCCACCCGTCCGTACTCGTCAGTCTCGATCACCGCACCGTCGGCGACCCCGGCTGCCAGCACCAGTGCCAGATGTCCCGGACGTGGCGCAACCACCGGCTCGATCTCGGCGGGTGGCGGTGGCACGTCCAGCAGCGCTTGAAACCCACTCGTCTTCCATGCGCCCTGCTCTTCAATCAGCTTCAGTCCGGCAGTCTCATCGAGCATGTCCGGCGCGAACACGAAGCGCTGGATGGCGCGCGGTGCGGGCAGGCGATAACGCGGTTCTGCCTGCACGGTCAGCGGCTGCGGATGATCGCGATCACGGATGATCTGGTCGTAGAGCGCCGTTGCGTCGAGCGGCACACCTTTGACCGCAGCGACGACGCACTGGTCGTACTCGCCGAGATGCTTCCCCGGCAACGCCCACACGTCTACGCGGCTGCTGTGCTTGGCCAGAAACGCTGCCGCTTCCTGGGTGATGTGCTGGCGATACACGCACCACAGCGCGAGTCCGCCGTCCTGTATCCACTTCCACGCATGACGCAGATAACGGAACTCGACCCGCTTGCTGCCGGATGCCGCCGTGTCGTGGTCGTAAGGTGGATTGAGCCATGCCGCGCCAAAGGCATTGTTCGATGCCACTAGACGCTCGACATCGCAGCGCACCGCCTGCGTTGTGCCAAAGCGGGTGATGCACGCCGCCGCGCGCTCGCCGTCGAGTTCATTGGCATATGGCGTGACATGCCATGCCTGTGCTGCCGCTTCGAGAAACGCGCCGTCTCCGGCGAATGGATCCAGCAGCCGCACGGCAGAGGTACTGGGCATGACTAATGAAAGGAGCGCCGGATAGTGGCGCTCCTCGATGGGCAGATAGCCCATGATCATTTTCGATTCGGCTCGTGCCATGAGAGCTGGCTCCTGGAATCAAAAAAGTCCTCGTTTGCACGAGGACTTTAGCGGTCGATTAGCGTGGTGCGTTACTGCTGCTCGAATAAATCGAGATATTCGGTCGGCATCAGCCGGTTAGGGAGTTCAGAGTCGGCATCCAGCGGTTCGTGGAAGCCCAGCTCGATCATGCAGCGCAGGATGGCATGATACTGGCGGACAATCGTCTCAGCGTGGGGAGCATTTTTGTTTCCCCGCCACAGCGCTGCTAAATCGCTGAGTTTAAGTTCCATCGTCTTGAGCAGTCGCTCATCGACCGGGATCGTATTCGTTGGCATCATCAGTTAATTTCCTTCCGGTTTCCAACGTGTGCCTTCACTTTCCAGCACCGCAATGTAACGCGCCAGCTGTCCGGTGGGTTCCGGGAGCGGCAGTGCCAGACGACGGGGAAAGGTCGCGCAGTTATCCCGATCCGGCAGCGGCGGTTGTCCGCGTTCGGGGAAGGCATACGTGAATACTGTTTTTTCAGTATACCACTGAAGTGCCTGCGCTCGAACCTGCTCATAGTCCGCATCGGGAAGTTCAACGGTCACTTGCCATACATCAGTTCGCGCGCCACTTTGATGCAGTTCATCGGCACGCACAAAAATTGCGCGGTCAGCTTGCAGTGCGCCGTCGAGCGGCTCATTTTCCTTCAACCACTCAATCGCTGCTTCCTCGCCACCTACAGCTTCAATGGCTTCGGGTGTCGGGTGAAAACCAAAGATGAATTGAGGATCGTCCTCAAACGCAAAGCCGACATGCCCGGCACGGATCAATGCCGGTTCTGTTTTGTATTCCGGTGCTTGAAAGCTCGTGCCGCGAAAGCCAATGAGATAGATTTTCTTCATACGTACTCCGATACAACACTGTCAATTATACGCTCAAGGCAGGCTGATAATGCCCTGTTCTAGCCCGCCGGTGATCAGGCGTGTCCACGCATCGACATCCAGATCGACGCTCAGAAGATCAATCCCGCCTGCCGAGCGCGTCTTGCGGACGAGCATCGCTTTCTGACCCGTGTCGTACAAGTACGCCGACCATGCATCGAACACTGGGATGTTGACGAGTTGCGTGACATGATGCTTGAGCTTGGCGGTCGCCTGCGCGTCGCTGGTACGAAAGATGAACGTGGTCGCCTTGCCGCCGTAGTTCGGTGTCACCGCCCAATCATGGACGAGCAGCAGCGATGCAAACCGTGCTTCGGGTAGATAATGCAGATAGGGATGATACATGCCTGAGTTCCCCTCTCCGGCAGTCAGTTCGGTGGCAGGCGCATCCAGTGGGATGACGGAAACCTGTTCACCTTTCGACAGTTTCGCCCGGATCGCTTCAACCGCCATGCGCGGTCCCGCCATATTCACGAAGATACAAATGCCCTCATGTACCGACCAGCCATAGCAAAACACCTGTCCGGTGATGCTGCCCGTCATTTCGCCGACATACGTCTGCCCAATCTGTGCCATCCGTCCGTTGGAGAGGGGAACTGTTGGCGGCGTGGCAAGAACTTCCATTTGCGTGGCGCGAATAGCCGATTGCACCGCATCGAGCGGTTCGCCTTCAGATGGCATGGGGACAGGCTTGATGATGCGGATGGCAGGTGTCTGTTCTTCATCCGGCACGGCAGAAGTTTCGATACCGTTTTCAGAGACGTCAGATGGTGAATGGACGGGCGCTGGCTGTAATCCAGCATCGATGAGCTGACGTTTGATTTCAGCATCGGTTGGCGGCAGCGCTGCGCCGGGCGGTACGACAGCACCATGCTCGATCTTGATACCGGGGATCGGTTCGAGCATGGTGAGTTCACGCTCAAAGCACCAGCAGACACCGATGCCTTCAAACTCCACATCATAGCTCCAGCCATGTGTGGCGTTATGGTTGTACAGCCGAACCACCTTTCCGCGTCTTCCAGTCGGAATAGGTTTGCCATCCTCTGTTTCGAGTTCATGACGCGCGTAGACGGTCTCAGTTAGCCCGAATAACCGCGCTAGCGGCTCATTCGCGGATGTTTTCCTGATCGGCATCCCCAGGATTTGCGCTGCTTCAGCGACGGTACAAGGCTCCTCATCGATGAATGGCACAGCCGCCACCAGCATGTCCAGTGCTGCCACTTTGTCCGGCTGCTCGAAATGCCATTTCCGCGTATAGAGAGAATACAGAGCGTTGTTGACTTGGAGCGCTTTCTGGATGGTCGGTAACGGATTGCCCGCGCGATCCTGAGGTGGCAGGTCAAATTCCCATACGATGTTGGGTTGATCGCGGCGGTTGCGCCAGGTTGTCCGCGTGGCAAAAATGCCATTCTCTCCCTTCACGATGATGTCGCCGTTCGAGCCGCGCTCCTTGCCGATGATCCGTCCACCGAAAATCGTCAGAAGTGGCGACGCTGATTCTACGACTGGTTCTGTGTCGGATGCCTCATCGCTAGACTGCGTTTCACTCGTCACCAGCGTGTGAATCGCAGCGGGCAGTTCCGCACCGATGAAATACCACGCCTTACGTTTGCCACTCCAGCGCGCGCCCTGTCGCTTGAGCAGGTCACGGTGCGGATAGGTGTCACCGTGCAGCCACCACCAGACTCTGCCGCCTTCTTCGCGCTGGCTGCGTTCAGCCGTGATGCCCGTCACTGCGCTCTCCCGCACACCTGTAGATGGTGATGGCGGACGGAAACCCGTCGGATCAAAGTTCGGACCGACGCGATAGCCCGGCTCGGTATAGTCGGCGTGCGTGCTGTCAGGCAGCGCCCACCACTTCCGGTCGCGCCACAGATACACTGCAGCACGATGATGCTGACGGGTGATTTGCACCGCCTTCGCCAGTTCATCCACACTCACCGTGAGCAGGATGTGACCGTGCCTCACGACAACATCGCTATCAACCTGAAGGTAGCGATAGGATGCCTGCCTGGGCGACACATCATGGGCATTCTCGCCGTACAGCGTCAGCAGCACGGGCATGACGGCGCTGGTGTAGCCCAGCTTATACGCACTGACGGTTTTGCCAGTCTGCGGATGCCTGATCCGCTGTGCGCCGTAAGTATCGACCGCGATGATGTGTTGATCAGCCATAAGGTTGTGGACTCCGGTCAAAGTTGATGAGATGCGCTTCCTTGCCGCGCTGCACCGCATATTCGTACCCGGCGAACGTGCCGGGACTGTCGCCGTTCCAGATAAATACCGAGCGCTGGCACATATCAACCATCCAGCGATCGCGGGCGGTGTAGCCAGCGAGCAGCCTGCCGCCGGAACTGCGATACAGATCGTGCGCCACCTTGACATAGCTGCCATGTTTGCAGCCGTAGTTACGGGGGAAATTGGCGATACCGGCGACAATCACCCGTGCTTTCAGGCGGCGGCATTCCTGCACAACCGCCATATCCACGCCTTTCGGGTTGTCGCCGACGAGGATCATCCAACCGAGCCGATGCGCGCGGCGGACGGCACGGCAGGTGTAGTCGAGCATTTCGCGGGTGGCATAGCGGCTGCCCGCGATCATCAGGTGTGTGGTCGTCTGAATCTGCATAACCACCTCCTTGAGAGATACATAGGTCAAGAAATGGAACCGCGCCGCCTCTCAGTCTGTGAAGCTGAGAAGCAGCGCGGAGCAATAGCCGTTGAAACTCCTCTATGATGCCCGGTTGCGGCCCGAACGTGACCCACTGAGAGCGCCTCATGCGACACTCCAGCACGTATTCAGAGGTCTTTCCGACGCGGCTTCTTTTTCTTCACCGCAGTTCGCGACCATCGGTCATACCCCGCCGAATTGCGGGGAGGAGGTTGCATCTTAGAACCAGCTGCTGCTCGCTAGAGCTTCTGCTGCGGATAGTCCGCAGCGCCATGGTGAGCTTTGCAATCCACCCGTAGCAGCATCTGGTTCGGTCGATGATTTTTTAAGGTGCGGAACGCCGCCCCAACAGCACGGCGCGATGAAAAGCGCATGTCGGCTTGTCCCTGCCGGATTTTGCGTGAGCGAAGCGGCACAAGCCCGGAGCAAAATCCGAGCAGCAGCCGCTTGCGGCTGGACGTGCGCTCGCGTCGTGCTACGGTGGCAGTTCGTCCGCACCCGAAAACATCGACTGGATGTCATATTACGGAAAGGACAACGCCTCGCCGCTATGTCAGCACAGTTCCAACACCTGCTCCGACAGTATTGATAAGTAACACAGTCTGTTGTCCCTTAGAACAGTATCGATGAGACATGCGAGGCAAAATGTAGAAAAACGGTCAGGATCGCTGACGGGTTGACCGGAGTTGATCGATTTAATCAGTTATTTTGCTGCTCCATATTCAACCGCCACCACCGACAACACGCCATTCTCATGTCGATCAATATGAACTGGATGCAATTTAGGAGTTTGGGGAGACGCTTGAATGGCTACCGAGAATGAAGTGAGATACATCAGGCTGTTTCAAATGTTCAGCGTGATGGCACACGCCGTTCGCGCATCCGATTTAATGCTGCGAATGCGCCGCGTGACTTTAGGGCGAAGGGACTTTTTACCTCTTCGGATATACAAGTGTTTTCCCCTCCCAAGCGGGAGCTTTGCGGAAGTTTGTCGCACAGTCGCTAAATTTTCTTCCTACAAACAGAATTAAGCATTCTTCTGAGGAAGAATAACTGTGATCTCGCAATCCATCGATTGATACTTTTCTATGGTGTAGGTAAAACAAGTGAGCAGGGAGCAAATTTCAATCATCAGAATCATTATCAATGTCATCGGAAAGATACTCATAATATTTTCTTTCTAACTCGGGAAAATGGACTTCATTTGCTTCTATATAGTCCGCAAAACTATCCAGTTCCTCGGTCAATTCGAACATAATATCTGAGTCATTATCTTCACCTACCAAGCGTGAAAGTGCCATTAATTGTTCCAGTAGTTTATCTACGTTTGCCATTACGAATGAAAAGCGGATAAATGTATTTGGGTGCAATCCTTCTTTGCGAATCTCTTGAGCACGCATTTCGCGGCAATAAGGGAAAAGGTGTTCTCCTATATATATTGCTTTCAGATAGTCGTAGGCGATGTCATTGGTGTCTTGCGCAGGGATATTCCAACAGGTCATTTCTATTTCGACCAGTGGCTCCGTTAAAAGCGTTTTCGCTAGTTCATCGACAGAAAATTTGCCAAGTGTTTCAATATCTAGCGGAATTGAAGGCATTATCTTGTTGACCCCTTTATAGGCTACAGCGTTTCACAAGAGTGACGGCGCTCGAGGATAATAGTATCAGGAGTTTTGTCAGAGCAAAACCAGATACAATAAGGGAATGGATGAATCAAGTCAGCTAAATCAACTTGCTGAAAAAGTCACTAAATCGGCAGAGCAACTCGCCAGTTCGGATTTTGAAGATAATGAATTACCCTGGCGTCAGTACTGTACACCTTACCGCATTTTCTTAGCTGAATTTCTGCTAGTCCGAACACGAACCGACGTTGTTGCAAAATTATACGAAGATATTTTTCGAGCTTACCCTAGCCTCGAAGCTATAGCCGCTGCCAGCGACGACGAACTTGCTGTCGCTCTTAACCCACTTGGCTTGCAAAAAAGAGTGCCGTACCTGAAACGCGCCGCCGAATACTTGCTACACAACCATGACGGCGAAATACCATGCGATATAGACGAGCTAATGAAAGTGCCGGGTTTAGGGGTTTATACCGCTACGGCTATAGAGGCGTTTGCCTGTGACTTGCCGAGTGTACCGGCTGACGTAAACATTCTTCGTTTTGTTTCGCGCCTAACCGGATTGGAAATGGAACATATAACAAAAGGCTCGAAAGCTATTCGCGCCCTGTTGCCGTTCTTATCAATGCGGAACAGCGGATTAAGACCGCAAAACCTACTGGATTTTACCCGTTTGATCTGCCGACCTCGAAATCCCCTCTGCTCCAAGTGTCCGCTGACCGAAATGTGTGCCTACTTTGAATTACACAACCCAAAATGAGATAATATAGACGCTCATAATTCCCGCCTCTTTAGACCGACTTTCCGATTCATCCTGCCTCTGACACATACGTGATGGATGGAATTTACCTTTTCAATTTCCCAAACTATTTACACAAAATAATATGTGAAATATAATGGGAAAATCGTGTCCTATGGAGACATGTTATATGAAAACCAAGATCGGCTTGGACGAGAGCCACAAAATCGGAACAACATCATCGTCGCCTTTTTCCGGGTCGCCTACGTTCGATCAAATTCCGTTTCATGTTGACGCCGGATGCAAACCCGCACTCGGAACGTATGTCGTAGTTGAGGGCGACAACATGAACGCAGTTCACTACGGAAGGATTATCGAGGGAACAGAAGAAAATCCTCGTGCCGAACCGACACGGCTACAGCAGAACCAAGCATATCAGGTCGGGCAGCGTGACCCGCGCACCGGAGACCGTTCACCGCATGTCACGCGGATTATGATGGTCGAAGTGCTAGGGGAAATTCATTCCCAGAACGACGGGATGGAGATCAGAGAAGCAAAATCATTGGCACAGACGGGCAAAGGCGTATATCAGATACCCGCCGATCTCATCCCGATATTATTGAACACGCCGACTTCGCCGGACGAGGGTTTGTATCTCGGCAATATACAGTCCGGTGATGACGAGGTGGGGCTTATCCTGCCGATGGAAGCACTCGCCCGACACATTGCCGTAGTCGGGAAAACCGGTGTCGGCAAAAGCTATGCAGTAGGTGTTGTAGTTGAAGAACTGGCGCGGTTGGGTATCCCCGTGCTTGCATTCGACGTACTGGGTGATTTTCGAGAGGCGACAGAAGATTTAGGGGGATGCAATCTGACCGGTGGCGTCAACTTCAGAGTTCCGTATTCGCTGATCGGAGCAGGCGAATTCCTCAATTTCATGCCGAACTTGACCGTTGACCAGCGCGAGATTATCACAGCCGCCTACGAGCGCATCGGCGGACAGGCGCTTGATGATTTAGACCGGGCGGGAAACGTGTCACTGAACATTGATAGTCTCGTTACCGAAATAGAGGACACGGCTACTGCATTCGGGCAAGCTGCCGTCGGCGGACGGGCGGTTACGAAAGTCAGGGCTGCATATAACAGAAGTTCAGTTCTAACCGTCGGGATAGGCGACTGGATAGAGGAACTCAAGACCAAGCCGATTGTGAATGTATTTATCGGTAGACTGTCGCAGAATTCCCGTAATCTCTTGGTCGGAGCGGCAGCCCGAATTATACAAACGCTTCGCAGGCGCGAGATGATCCCGCCGTGTGTGTTCATCCTAGACGAAGCCCACTTTTTCCTGCCGAGCGGCGGTGCTACTACACCATCAACCCAAATTATACGGGAGATGATTAGAACAGCACGCCATGACGCAATCGGCATCGTTCTCATCAGCCAAAGCCCCGGTTCGATGGACAAACAGGCGCTATTGACGTGCAATACCCGGCTCATCTTCGCGCTGGATAAGGAAGATTTATCCACCGTCGCAGGCACGATAGATGCACCCGACGCCGTAATTTCGAGAATACCCAAGCAGGCGAAAGGCACGGCTATCTTGACCTCCGGTACGGACATCATGCGTCATTCGGCGACCATAAGAATTCGTCAACGCAAAACGCGCGAAGGCGCTCCAACCCCTAATCTGGCGAAAGGTGTAAAGGTATGGCGCGAGAAAAATCAGAAGCCGACGTTTTAGAATTGCTACAAGGCGAAGCTGCCGGTCTGGAGCTAGGGGCGATTATCGAACGGCTTGGGCTAGAAGATGAAGTCTCTTCCCGAACCGTTCGTAACATGCTAAACGGTTTGGTTGACGAAGGCGTTTTGGTCAGGCAAAAGCAACGAACCGGAAGTCCTGGGAAACCCCCGTATATCTATATCTTGCCCGCGTTCGTACCGCAGCAATTACGCCTCTTCGGAGATGCCAAATTGGACGTTCTGACGATAACCGAGGCGAATTTAGAAGAACTCGACTATCAAGAACGTGACCGCATAGAACGAGGGTTAAGCGCCTTAGAAACGATTGCGCGCGGGCATATTCAAGAGGATCGATTTGCGAAAGCGATCATACGGATTGCCCCGCAGGTCGCCACCGAAAATCCTGTCGAGCTTCTGACGCGCATGGCAGGATGGGTTGTAGAAGACATCAACCGCACGGCATCAGAACTTACCCGATTACGCAACGCCAGAGCGTCCGCACACGAGATCGACAATCTTGCAGGGCGTATTAACGTCCGGTTGCAAATGGCACGGCAATACTTTCACAACCTCTGGTGTCTGGACAAGGACGGGCGAGACGAACCGATCATGGATTTGCCGACCAGCGCCGACGAAATTCTGAGGTATGGGCGAACTGCCTCAATCAATGTTGACCTCGCTCTGGAAAGACTCCGATCTCGCGTCGCCGGTGAAACGGTTATATATGAGTGGCAACCCGGCGATAACATTCCGACATCTGCCGTCGGTACGGATGCATCGGTAGCCGATGTCTACCTCCAACACGCAACTGGCAAGTTTATGCGTCCCGATCCGGTTGCCGTGATGATTGCCGCAGCAGCGCAGATCACGCGCGAAAACGGCTCGATAATCGGGGAGTTTCAGGATTTCGATGTATTTCCCGACGATCTCAAGGAATATGAAGAACACACGGCAGCCAGGAACGGGCTAATCATTTCGCCAGCAATGCGGGAAATACTACCGGAGAGTGACTTCAAGCATTCCCGACTCGCCGCGATGGAACTGCGCCAGTATGTTGAAGACCTTCGCATCGTACTCGGTCAAGCACGATGGCGACCCATCGGTGAACTACAAAATCTGAACGTTTCCCCGCATAAAGCATCCCTGATTATTCGTGATGGTCGCGTATTTCCGCTGGTGCATCGGTTGAACGATTACGAAGACGGCGGGTTATACGGGCAGATCGTTCGCAACCAGATCAAGCGGTTCGCAAGCGTTATTCACCACACCATGTCGGGACCGGAAGGCGATATTGTGTACGGTGCGGCGGTTAAAGACCCACAGCAATCTTGGATAGCGCCACTGGTGTTCTGGTACGCCTATATCAATCAAGGCGAAGAAGACACCATCCTTTCCCGTGAGGACATTTATAAATATCCCTTCACCGATACCGCCGTATCACACCTTCTGTTTTTGGGGATCGCAAATGGACTGACGGAATTTCCTCAAAACCGGCTATTGGTGACATTCCGTGCCAAACGTCGTTTCTCCGATATCGCCATAACAGCCGACGAAACCCCTAAAATCGAGGTAAACGGCAGTTTTCGGCACGTTGATGTTGACGACGAAAACGATTGGAAACTCTTTATCAAGCAGCGCATCGCCGAGGCGAACCGTCGTGGAAGAAAGAACGTCTTGCCCGACGAGCGTGATTATAATTACTTCACCTACCTATGTTCACGGGTAGGAGTCTCCATGTTCTACGCAGCACCGGAGAGCGCCTACGAATTGCTGGTTCAGGACAACTCCGAAGGCGCGGGGCATTTCCTGCTCTGTAGGTTGGAAGTATCCGTCAAAGTCGGAGACGAGGACCATGAAGTTCGGAGCATGGAAGGCATGTTGGCTTGGTTGGCATCAGGCGGTTGGGAGTTCGACCACGCACATAACCCTACGGGTTTCGATACAGGACAGGGCGGCGGAATTCCGATTCTAGTACCCGATGTCGTTGTCCCATCGCACGAAACGGTAACGTTTGCCCGTGACCAAGTGGGCGAAGAAGTAGAAGATGCACTCCGTCAGTTGATAACGGAGCTAAGAAAACGAGTTTGATGGCTGTGAGCCATTTTCAACCAGCCGCCGAGCGTATCGGCTATGAAGGGAACTACACATGATCGACATCAACACGATACTACAAACTAAGCTTGATCCTACCCAAGGTATTGCTGCTCAAGATACAACCGCCGAGGTAATTGCCCTTGCATGTGCCGGTTCGGGTAAATCAAGGACAATGGCTTTTCGTATTGCCCGATTGATAGCCGAAGGCGAAAACCCGAAAAGCATCGTTGCATTCACATTCACCGAAAAAGCTGCCGATTCTATTAAGTTGAGAGTTTCGCAAGCGTTACGTGAAGCCGGACTTGAGCCGACGATTCTCGGCGCTATGTACATCGGTACGATTCACTCGTACTGTCAGCACGTATTGTCCGAAATGGACGCCGTATATAGGCAGTACGCCGTGCTGGATGACAACCGATTCATCTTGTATCTGCAATCACGCTACAACGAACTGGGTCTTGCCCATGTGCGTGACAGAATCGGGGGCGGCAGATATTTTGATACACTGACGGCGGTCTACAGCGCATGGACGACCATGAACGATGAACTGATAACCGTTCACGACATTGCCGCACATGACCGGGAATTAGCCGACGTACTTCAGACACTCAGCGACCAGCTTGACCGGGACGAGTTTATGGATTTTTCTCTTATGATCCGCCGTGTAGCGTCAGCCCTGCAAGCTCACGATGAGATTGCGATGCGGGTCGTCGGCGAAGTTAGCCACCTTTTGGTTGACGAGTACCAAGACGTTAATACGGCGCAAGAGGTTCTCATTCGGGAGATGAGACCCCTTATCAAGACCCTCTTCGTCGTGGGGGATGACGATCAAAACATTTATGGATGGCGCGGCGCTGACATCAGCAATATTTTAGAATTTAACCGCCGGTATCCCGGATGTGCGTCGCATACGCTTTCCCATAATTATCGAAGCACGGAAGCCATTGTGAGTACCGCCGATGATTTTGTCGGTCAAGAATTGGGCGGAACACGGATAGTAAAAAACCCTACGGCTACCAATGCGCCCGGCTCACGCGATTTCCGCAAATTGTGGTTTCCGTCAAGAGGTGAAGAGGCGGAATGGGTAGCGGAGAGAATCAGCCAGTTAATCGGCACTGCCTACATTGAGAGCAATGGACAAAAGAGGGGGCTTACTCCGGCGGATTTTGCAATCCTGATGCGCTCCACAAAGGGAAGTCACCAACTCTTCACCGACGCTCTACATGCCAGAAACATTCCGTTTTCACTTGAAGCAGGAGGCAGTATCTTCGACAGACCGGAGGTAGCCGCTCTCTCAACCACATTTGAGTTGCTTCGTAATGGAAACCCTGACCGTAACGCATTGCGAATTCACTTCGATAACGAAGTTCTGCCTCTTTATCCTCACGCGGATTTTCGTGATTTCACGCAGGTAATGGCGACATGGGGGCGAAAGATTCATACGCCCGCTGGTGGCGCTCGGCAGAAACTCTATCCGCAGGATTTGGTGCATGACTTGCTCAATGCCTTCCATATAAACGCTTCGGCGTTCGACGAAGGTATCATGCGCGATATAGGAGTGTTCAGCCAAATTCTGCTCGATGTGGAAACGGTCTACACCAGTATTGACTCTTCGCAGCGGTTTGCTGGTGTGCTTAATTTCCTCTCAAACATGGCAGAAGCAGGGTATATTTCGAGCACCTACGATATGTTATCGCGCCCTGATGCTGTCACCGTCTCAACGGTGCATAAAGTAAAGGGGCTTGAATTTCCGGCGGTTTTCATCGTTGACGTTGAAGCCCAACGATTTCCCCTGAACAGGCGAAACTACGGTGGCGTTTTGCCTCCAGTCGTGATCCAAAATTCGCTCGATCAAGGACTTTATCAAACTACTCGTGAGGGTGAAGCCCGACTGTTTTACACGGCACTCACACGCGCCGAAAGATACCTGTATGTGACCGGTAGCGAATGGCTTCCGGGGGGGCGGAGAGCAAGGCAACGATCCCCCTTCTGGAACAGGCTCAATCATCCCGAACTGTCTACAGATGCTACGGGAGTGCCTGCCGGGTTATCCCCTGCGACACCGGTTCGCAGGGTTGACGAGTCTGTTTTGCCCACCACCTTCTCGGAAATCCGATATTATTTGCGCTGTCCGAAGGATTATCAGTTCCGCAAAATCTACGGCTTTAACCCCCCTGTGCCGGAAATGTTCGGTTACGGTCAAACGGTACATACTGCAATCGAGCGGTTACATCAAAACGCCCGCTTTGCAAACCAAGCGCCTCGTCCAGACGAGGCTGAAGAACTGGCGCAGGACACGTTTCATCTGAAACACGTGTTTCCCAAGAGCAGCCCTACAGCAAACGACGGCCCCTATGAGAACGCACGGAAAGCAGCGGGCAAGACGGTGCGAAAGTATGTTGAGGAATTCCCCGGCGATTTCACCCGCAGCCGAACCGTTGAAGCACGGTTTGAGATTCCAGCCGAACAGACGGTTATCTCCGGCTCGATAGACTTGCTTATCGAAGAGGATGCTGGCGGAGAGATTCTCGATGCCAGCGTATTGGATTTCAAGACGATGGAGGGCGGCCCTGAACCGACGCAAAACGAATCACTGAACTGGACGGAATTGTCGCTTCAGGTGCAGCTATATGCGAAAGGCGCTCGTGATGTCTTGGGTGAGAATGCTAGGACGGGTGCTATTCATCTGCTCAAAGACAATCAGCGGGTAGACGTACCGGTAAGTGACGAGGCTGTAGATGCTGCAATCAACAATATTGAATGGGCGGTTGCCAACATCGTCGCGGGTGATTTTCCGATGCGTCCTCACCCCGAAAAATGCGCCAACTGTGACTTTGCCAGACTATGTCCTAAGAGAACAGAGGCATTTCAGACGAACAACCCACCGCCTGAGGTTCATATTCCGGGATCACGCGAGCGCGTTCAAGCATTCAGCAAATTCGAGGCGCTCACTTAAGGCTTCGGGTTGAACTGCCTGAAGCTGAATAATAATCTGGCGTGCAATCGCCTCGGCGAGAAGCGGAGGGACGGCATTGCCGATCTGCTCCGCTATATCGTCAGAATTTCCCTCAAAAGTAAAATCTTTCGGGAAACTCTGAAGTAGCGCCGCCTCACGGAAACTGATACCTCTGTTTTGAGTCGGATGGACAAAACGCCCTTTTGAGACGTTTGTGCATCCCGTCGTTACTACAACCGAGGGATGATCGAGGGATAGCCGTCCATAAACGTCGGCATGACCACAATTATCCTTTTTGTGACAATCCAGCCAGCGTTCTCTAGGCACTTCGAGGCGACTACCTCCGTCCTGAGGGACAAGGCTGATGAAACCGAGTACACGCTCTCCAATTGAACGCGCATAGTGATTTGGATCATCTTGGCAGATTTCACCCGGCTCAAGGGGTGATAATCCGTTTAGAACATCTCCTACCGTTCGCCAAGGTTGTAACCTCCCGGAAGTGACTTCCGGGCGATTAGGTTTTCCGTGAGTGGGTTTCGGATATTTCATCCTAAGACCATCTCTGCCAGCGATCAATACCGCTCGTTCCCTTAACTGCGGCACACCGTAGTCGGCGGCGTTCAGCGTCCGTCCCGGCTTTTTGTAATCGACCTTGTAGCCTAACTTTCTCAAGCCTCTACAAAGCTTTTTATAGAACTTTTTACCGTGTTCCTGTTTGAGAATGCCGGGTACGTTTTCAAACACAACACACCGGGGGCGGATAACTTTGACAAAGTCTAAATACCGCAAGACCAAATCGTTTCGAGGGTCGCTTGCTCCCTGCCCATTCCGCATTCTCGTGAAGCCCTGGCATGGCGGGCAGCCCACCAAGACGGATACCTCATCCGGCTGAAGATTGAACTCTGCAAGTAGGTCTTCCGGCTCAATCTCCCTTATATCTTTTACCAGCGGTTGAACCCCTATGTTACGTGCATAGGTCTTTGCTGCACTCGGATTGATGTCGAGTGCGCCAACGATTGTAAAACCCGCACGTTTAAATCCGAGTGCAGTTCCGCCCGCCCCGGAAAATAAATCAATGACCGTATATTCGTTGTTTCTACTTATTGGGGAAGTCAAAGTATCTCTTGCCTACTTTAGAACGATACACTTAGATGATATTGAGAACGATGGCATGTCACAATATCAATATATTGATATTGTAGCGCCCAATTCCCGAAACGTCAATATATTGATATACTGATGTTTGCCTTAACTAATTGAATGGGGTGGTATATGAAGATTGTCCATTTCAAGCTGAAAGAGTATATGGATCGGAACAAAATTACACAGGCTAAACTCGCCCAAGATACGAACTTAGCCCCCAACACGGTCAAAGCGTACTATCACGATGATGTGATTCGTGCCGAACTCCGTGTTATCGCCGTCCTCTGCAACTATCTCAAATGCGATATTTGCGACATTATGGCTTTAGAGGATATGCAACAGACCGAAATAGAATAAATTAGGAGATACAACTGCTAAGAGTGAGCGCCTCGCTAAATATCGGTTTATTCCTCTAACAGCTTGACTAGTCCTCTCTGAAATCCTCATATACCCCGAATACAGCTTCTTCACTCTCGATAATTTCAGGCGAGCTATTTGATTCGCGCTTGCAATAATCAGATAGCAACCTGAAGGTACAATATAACTATGCAATTTGAGCGAGACCAAGGACTTGATTACGAACTCGTGCGGCAATTTGCGTTAGCTTTTATCAACCAGCGGCGTACTGAATCGACGAGGCGCAGCTTCGTAAAAACAGGCGGCATTTCGCCCGCTCTGTCTGGATTGGAGCGAACGGCAGGATCATTTGGCTGGAGCACTGGGCACGGCGCTGACAAACTGTTTTTTGAGCACCAGTGGTTGAAACGGGTTTTCGGCACGCGGGCGGCGCGCCTGACCGAAGCTGGGCGTGCCGGAAAGCGGGAATGGGATGTGCAGGTCGATAAGCTGACGTTACCGTGATACACCCTAGAGCGTCAAAACGATTTCAGCAATCGTCAAGTTGACTGCGAAACCCCATACTTCAAGAAACTCCATATAATGGTCGAAACAGTATAGCAATTTTATTCTGCGAGGCTCTCGATGTCCGACTCAACTACTTTAAGTTCTCCCAAAGCAGCACAAACGCCATTCGAACGTATTCGTCAGGTTGATGAAGATGGAGTGGAATTCTGGTCAGCGCGTGATCTGATGCTGGCTCTCGAATATGCAAGTTGGCAAAAATTCAAAAGCGTACTGCTTAAGGCGCAGCTTGCTTGCGAAAATAGTGGGTATGACCCAAGTGACCATTTTATCCAAGCGGTTAAAATGGTCGCCATCGGGTCGGAGGCAAAACGCGAAGTCGAAGATATGCACCTCTCGCGTTATGCCTGCTACCTCATCGTCCAGAATGCCGATCCGACCAAGGAAGTCGTCGCGCTCGGTCAAACCTATTTCGCCGTACAGACCCGTCGTCAGGAGATTTCAGACGCGGAAGCTCTCGCTGAGTTGACCGAAGACCAGCGGCGACTGCTCTTGCGTCAGCGCATCAAAGTGCAGAATACCGATCTCGCCTCAGCCGCGAAAAATGCGGGTGTAATCACAGGAATTGATTTCGCCATCTTCCAAAATCATGGCTATCGCGGGCTGTACAACGGCCTCACCGCAGAGGACATTCACAAGCGGAAGAAACTCAAAAAGAGTCAGCATATTCTCGACCACATGGGAACGACAGAACTCGCAGCCAACCTATTCCGCAGCACCCAGGCAGAGGACAAGCTGCGGCGCGACCAGGTGCAGGGGAAAGCCGCCGCCAACGACGTGCATTATCAGGCAGGTGTCGTTGTGCGTCGGGCAATTGCCGAGCTGGGCGGGACGATGCCCGAAGATTTGCCGACTGCTGACAGCATCAAGAAGCTGGAACGCGCGGAGAAGAAGCGGCTTGCCGCGCCGAAATCCAAAGGCAAGAAGAACGATGAACCGTCATCCTGAACGCTTCATCATGCAGGTTCCGTGATCTCGGCAGCGTACATGCGCTGATATTGGTCGGTGAATCGTTCCTGATAGGCGTGTCCGTAGTCTGTGATGTGCAAATGCAGATCAGTAAACCCTGACGCAAATTCAATCAGCGGGCGTGTTCGCTCGCCTAAGCGGTGATTCTGCAATTCCAAGCGCGCCTCAAAGTTTCGTTTCGCCTCATCACTGGAAAAGTTTGAGAGCAGCCACCATGCTCTCTCCGAGAGCATTTCGATAGGAACCAACTCGCAGCGATCAACCCTGGATGGCTCACCTGCCAATATTGCGTGCTCCATCTCGGTGAGTTCCTTAGCCTTCATGCGCCGCAGATCGCGCAACACGGCTTTCACATCCTCGAAAGCGAAATACTCGGTCAGCGTCCCAATCGGCTGTTGAAAATGGCGGTAGCGGTGCTTGAAGTACAGTTCGACATTGCCACGATGCATCCATGTACCAAGCGGGATTAGTTCGACACTACCGAAGTGCGGTATGAGGTCGGCGCGGATTTCGGCGAGGCGCTGCTCCAGCGGGCGGGTGGTCACACCGATCTTGTGCAGGATACCCGCGCTTGTTCGCACTTCGATGAAATAGAGCGTCGTTTCCAGAATGCGCCGCATCTGCGCTCGGAAAAGCACTAAATCGGTCAATGCCGTGCTTTCTTCCACAGTACAGAATGCCGCCAGCGCCGCCTGTTCAAGCTTGTCGTGTCGCTCGCGGATGAGGGGTTCCTGAAACTGGTTGAATAGATTGAGCGATAGGTCGCCGAACGGGATTTTACCCTTATGGGTGAGGTTGTAACGCTCGTTGCCGTATGGTGTAATGAAGGACTTGACGACCCCGTAATCCTCCAGCCAGTAGCCATCACTGTCATCATCCTCATCGTGAAACCGTCGCAGCGCCTCCCACACCTTGCCAGAGAGGTGCAGCCGGAACGAATCATAGATGGGCAGCGCTACAGTTTCCGTTGAGCGCCGCACCTCCCGGCACGTTTTGCCAGCATGGGCGAAGTGCGGCGCAATTTTCGTGCCTTTTCGCGCGATGAGCGGCATCGCGCAATAGGGGCATCTCAAAGTCGTTTTCCCACGCCCAACACTCTCGATATAGATGAGCTGTCCTTGTTCGTTGATGCCATAGGGTAGATACATTTCGGTTCTCCTAAAACAAACTGCTACCCTACATACCCTGCATGGCTTTTCTCTCAACCATGAACGGTATGTAGGCTTTGAACGGTCTGAACGGTTTTTCAGCGGTTTTCGTAAACCACCGCCACGTCATAGCGGCGCATCATGTCGATCACATCGAGCGGCTTGACGGCATAGGTGATGCCATCCATCCCGCGTTTGCGTCCCGCTTCATCAAGCAGGTGCAGTCGCTTGATGATGTGTCCGATCCACTGCGCATCACCCAGCTTTTCGACCGGCTGACCCAGCAATCGTGCAACTTTCTCGCGCAGCGCCGCCGCCTTGATCCAGACGACTGCGGTCTGCCCGCGCGTCAGCAATTCGAGCGCTTGCAAGACCGCTTCTTCGCGCTCGCTGAGTGCCTTGCCCTGACTGATTTGTTCGTCGTTTTCCGCCGCCGCTGCGATGGCTTGCAGCAACCCGGACACGCCACCCTGCTCCTCGAAGAACGCTGCCAGCGCGACCAGCGGCGACCACAGTTCGCTGGATCGGTTATGCAGGGTATGCAGCGCCGGACGCTCAAAATAGTTGGTGTAGAGATGTGGAAACGCGGTCAGCGCCAACGTGTAGAGCTGGTGACGGATTGCGGCACCGTCGAAATCGGGTGGGAAAGAGGGCATCTTCCGGTCGGTGCGGCGCATCGGGATGGCAATGCAGCGCGACGCGAGAATGTCCTCCAACCCGGCAATCGCCGCCAGAATTTTCGGTGAATACACGTCGAACGCCTGCGGTTTCATGTCTTCGCCAATCAGCCGGATGGCAGGCATCCCCTGTTTGTAGCCGCTGTTGAGCAGCTGGCGAATTTGCTGCATTCCGGGGTCTTTGGGATTGTGGTAGCGCTCAGCTTCGTCGATGCCGACCGTGCAGGACGTATAGTGGATCAGACGAAACATGGACGGTCCGGTGGGATCGGAGGTGCTGACCATGTTGAATGCCAGCGGCTGCATGACGCGCATGACGGTACTCTTGCCGCTGTTCTTCGGTCCGTTCAATGCCAGATACGGATACGCCGGGAACATCGTGTAGAAGTAGGTGCCAATCGTCCACAGCGCGAGGATAGCGCTCTCGACCTCCGAGCGGAAATCGACGTAGCGCGTGAACAGATCATGCACGGTCTTGAAGACCTGACCGGGGTCGCTGGTCTCGCCCTTCAAGTAGCGCTGGATGTCGCTGAAGCGCCAGCGCATCAGGAAGTCTGAGCCTTCCGGCAGCACGCGCAGCGCGATTTCTCTGCCGTTGAGGGGGATGATCTGGGCATCGCTCACACGGACAAGTTCGCGTGACGATGTAACCAGATACGGCTGCGTGTTCAGCCGGTTCTCTTTCGTCCGCTCGACCACCGAAACGGTCACCAGCGCCACATCGCGCTGGAAACCGAGCGCGGGCGACAGCAGCGGCACGTCGTCACCGAGAATCTGCGGCATGTCGTTTGCATCCTGTTGGGTCTGTTCGATCTTTTTCCGCGTCGCTTTGAGCAGATCGTTGAACACCCGCCCTTTGATGCCGAGCTTTGCCAGCGCTGCACGGAAGTCGCTCAGTTCCATCTCGTCGAGATCAACCGCGTGCTGGAACAGGTCGCGCACTGCGTCCTTGCGCTCCAATCCGACCAGAAAGGCGACGCGCTCAATCTCGGTTTGCAGCCATGTCTTCGCTTTGTTGAGTGCTTCCTGCGCCGTTTCGACTGTGCCACCCTGCGTCAGCCAGTCGTTCGCGTCCTTCACACCATCGGGCAGACGCGGCACGAGTGATGTTGCACCAAGCCGCCTGGCAATCTCACGGTTCTTGTCCATTGCTTCTGGCGTGTTGTCGAGCGCGACGAATACGCGGGGGTGCTGGCGCAACTGACCGAGCAGATCGTCCGAGATGTGCATCCCGGCAATCGCCAGCGCTGGAACACCCCACTCGCTGAAGGTGATAGCATCCGCCTGCCCTTCGACGAGCGCGATCTGTTCGGCATCAGCGCTGTAGAGGTGATTGTAGTAGGGACGGCGCTCACCAAGGATTTCGCGCGGCGAATTGTAGTGCTGTTTGCCGGTGATGGAGCGCCCGCTCAGATACGCTAAACGTCCCTGCTCCAGATGGATGTAGACCAACATTCCTGAGGGGAATTTACTGATGACCATTCGCCACTTATCGGGCAGGTTGAGGTCTGCCAGCAGCGGACGCTTGTCCTGGGGCATAAATCCGAGCCGTGCGGCTTTCACAGTGGCGGGTTGCCAACCGCGAATCTTGGTTACGTATTCCAATGCAGCGGGAGTATTGAGCAGCGCCTCGTGCAGCCGCTGCACCAACTGGCGCTCTGCCCACGCAAATGACTTGTGGAAGTCAGCCTGCATTTCGATGACAATCCCTGCCCGCTGCGCCAGATAGCGAACCGCTTCCATGAACATCGCCGCGTCGCGGTTGTTCCAGCGGTTGTCATAGCCGAGCAGATGCCGTCCGGCGAAGTCGAAGGCGTCACCATATTCGCCTCTGGAATTCCAGAAATACTGTCCAGTCTGTGGGGTGACGACCAGACTATCATGTTCCACGCCGACGTAGCGCGTTCCCTGTCGTCTCAAGGCGAACTTCTCGCCGACGAGCTGTTCAATTGGATTGGCGGAGCGGATCTGCTCCAAATCGATACTCATAAGATCACTCTCCTTGCGCTGTGCGCAGGCAATGTTGAAGAGAACCGGTGTCGAAAAGACACGGTTTGAGCGCGATATCGAGTTGCACAGGGAGAGAGGTTGTGATACATTGTGAGTGCCTAGTTCACTATGTACCCCAGTCCGCCGCCCATGTGCTTTCCAGCTTGTGGGCTTTTTATTTGTCTACGGCGGTGAGCGTATATATCGGTTCACTGTTTCCTCCTTTGAAAAGGTAAACGCACGTTTACCTTTTATTCCGCTCCCAGGTAACGTTCAGCTTCAGTGATGAGTTTCCTTAGCGCCTGTAGGCGGGCTTTGGCGACAGCGGAGTCACCTTCCTGCAACATAATTGCACGGGCTAACTCTTGTGCTGATGTCACCTGAGTTGATTGGGCAACTTTTGCGATTTTCATTGCTGACGGCGATATATCTTTTCTGACATCATCATCGTCCTGATCTGCGTTACCACTGTCGCATAGCTCTTTGACTTGCTTGGCTGAGAGATTGAAGTCGATGATTTGGCGCATGATCTCAGCGTGATATTCTGCTGGCACAGCAAGCACTGGACGTAACCGATATTCTTCAATGCTATAGCGATCAGCCAGCTCTAATGCTTCATCAGAAAGCTTCAGCAATGCCTTGTACTGACTGAACTGCATCTTGCCCATCCCGCCCATCGCGCTGAGAACTGCATCCGTGTACTCGCGCTTGCTTCGCAGATCAAGATCGAGCGCCTGACGGTAGAAATCATTTTCGACGGCATAGGCAGGGATTTCATAACCGTGAACGGTGAGCAGCAGCAGCGCCGCCTGTCGCGCCAGTGCCACCGCTGTTAGCCCGGAGCGTGCCGTGTTCTCTTTTGCCTGCCGAAAAACCGACGAGCGATTCGCAGGAATGATGATGCATGGGATCATGCCGTCGCCGGTGTAGTTGGGGATGAAGTCGCGCAGCAGCCATGTCGCCCAGTAACGCCGTTCGCCAGTTTCGATCCGAAACAGCCGTGTCACTCCTTGACTGGCATCCACCACCGTCAGTGGATTGACCTGTCCATCATCCCGGATCGTGATCGCCAGATTGACCAGATCGCGCAGAAACACTTCCTCTGGTGTGAGGATTGCGGCGGGTTCATCGTCGCGCTCATCATCGGCGTTTGGGAGCAGCTCAAGCAGGTTGTTGAACGGTCGTCCGCGATGCCGCGCTGCAATCTGGACGATCTGTACCAGTTCGCGCAGCGCCTGCGTCGGCGTGATCTGATTCTGATGAAATCTAAGATGAATACTTTCCGGCAACACGCGACGCGGCTGCACCGGATCAGGGCGTACCATTTCCAGCAGGATGCGCTCAACATGGATCGCGTTGCCATTTAGATTCTGCGGTAGGTCGCCGAGCAGGTCGCTGGTGACGGATGCCAGCAGGTCGTCCATACGCTGCGTATCGTGATTCGGGCGCGCCATTAGTCGCCACCCTTTGCTAGATAACGTACTAGCGATGCGACCACCTGCATGTATGCTTTGCTCGCTGACGCGACGGGATTATAAGTGAACAGACTCTGATGGCTGCTGTGCGCATACGAGACCGCTTCGTTGGCAGGGATGACACCGAGCAACAGTTTGCCCAAAACTGGATGCGCTTTGACCTCCGCTAGCAAGTGATTATGTCCGCGTATCCGGCTATCCATCTTGGTCACGAGTAGCCCGCTCACGCGCAGCGTCGGATGTCGCCAGCCTTCGCGGATGTCATTGATCTTCTCGATCACGCTGGTCAAGCCGACCGTTTCCAGATAGCGTGGCTCGACCGGCACAATCGCGTCGGTCGCAGCAAGCAAAGCCATCTCGGTTAGCAGGCTGAAGGAGGGGCGCGTGTCGATGATGATGGCGGCATACTGGTTGGCGATCTTGCTGACCGGATCGGTCAGACGATATGGCGCGCCTGCCACGCCCATCAGTTCCCGCTCCGCACCTTCGAGCATGGGGGAAGCGGGCAGAATGTGCAGATCGGTATCCCACTGACTCTGTATGATGCAATTGAGCAGCGTTTGCGGGGCATTGACGCGATCTGCCATGAGGACAGAATAGAGACTGTCGTCCGCGCCGTAGTCTTTGCGTCCAGTCGTGACCAGCGACGCATGGCCCTGTGAATCAGTGTCGATGATCAGTACGCGCGGATTGGCTACATTGGCGCGGCGCAGCAGGTGTACCATGCCGAGCGCGATGTTGGTGGCGGATGTCGATTTGCCGACGCCACCCTTATGGTTGGTAAATACAAACGAACGAGTCATTGCCATATCTCCTCAGAACCCAACGAACCGTCAAATTCGCTGCTGCTGTGTTTTTCACAGCCCTGGCAAGGACTTCGCGGAGATATGGTAAATTGACAACCGGAAGTCTTGCTGGCACGGGCAGCGAGCTTCAAGGTGGGTGGGGGAGACGAAACCTCCTCCGCTCACCGCAAAAGCCGATTTAGTCCAAGGTTGAGAGGCGCACGAGATGTGCGTAATGGGGAAATTGAATGCGTTGGATAAAAGTTGAGCGATTTAAGCTAGGGGATTGTTCGGATAAGTTCCTGTTGCTCCCGCAGCTTAGGACGGTAAGCGAACATTCCGTTCTGACAAAACCAGCAGCAGATTTGCTGCTGGTTTTTGTTTTGCTATAACCCTGTATTTCCTCT
>SZPD01000237.1 GCA_030263515.1 Anaerolineae bacterium CFX9
GGCGATTACGTCATCCTCGCATCAAGCTTTGCCCGGCGCGGCGTCGGACGCTATGAGCTGACGATCAGCGGCAGCGGTTCGTATACACTGCTTCCGCTGCTGGAGTTCACTGCCGAGCCGACCGCCGTTTCCACGGTGGATGTGACGGAGTTCCTTGAAAGTGCCATCACGCTGGTGCAGGGGGGACAGTATCAATCAGCGATCCTGGCGCTGAACGCGATCCTGATCGACGCGCCGGATAATGCCACTGCCTATCTGTATCGCGGACTCTCTCACTACTACGAGTCGAATCTGGAGGCGGCGCTTGCCGATTACGATCAGGCGATGCGTCTCGGCTTTGAGAATCCGGCATGGAATCACAGTCTGCGCGGTCTGGCGTACTTTGAGCTGGGACGCTATGACGAGGCGATGGCAGATTATGACGAAGCGATCCGGCTTGACCCGAACTATGTCGGGGCGCGCCGCAACCGCGCCTACCTGAATTCCAGCGTTCTGGGCGATTGGGAAGCAGTGGCGGACGATTACACAGTCATCGTTGAGCTGGTTCCGGATAACGCGGATTACCGCAATGAACTGGCGTGGGCGCTGGTGCAGTTAGGGCGCTTCTCTGAGGCGCTGCCGCATGCGGACGAAGCTCTGCGCCTGGATTCGGAGCTGGGCTATGCCTGGGATACCCGCGGCTGGGTTTATCTCGGTCTGGGAGTTTATACGCAGGCACAGCTCGACTTCGAGCAGGCAATTGAGCTTGGCGAGATCTACGGCTATTATGGGCTGGGTCAGCTTTATGCGGATTCCGGCAGCCCGGCGCGTGCCATCGAAAACCTGCGCACGTATCTCTCGCTGGCGGGCGAGAATGCGGCTTCGGGCGCGATCGCCCTGCTGGCACAGCTTGAAGGCGGCGCTGGCGGTGAGCTTCGCCAGTGGGCGATTGAGGCGACCGGGACAAGTCAGTATGGCACGACCAGTTGGAGTTTCCAGCAGGCGCTCGGTGAACCGAATACCGAGAACTGTGGCGATATTCCCACGGCATGGGCTTCAGCCACCAGCACCGGTTCAGACATTCTGGCGCTGGAATTTGCCGAAGCGGTCATCCCCTCGCAGGTCAATATCTACCAGACCTACAACCCCGGTTCGATCATTCGAGTCGAGCTTGGCAACACCGAGACGAGCCAGATCATCGCCATCCCGGACAGCGCCGATCCGCCCGGCAATACGCCGTGCCCCGGCGTCTTCACGCTGGATGTCAGCGGGATCACGTCCCCCGTCAACGCGGTGATCATCTATCTGGATCAGACCATCGGGCGCGGCTGGAATGAGATCGACGCGGTGGAACTGGTTGGCTCAGCCCCCGGTGGCGGAGCCTCAGGCGGGGCGGCCATCAGCCCCGCAGCGCTGGCGAATGCGGACGCGATCGTGACGGGTCAGCTCACCCAGACGGTGACAGAACAACTCTGGCGAACGAACCTGGCTGCGGGTGATGTCATCACCCTGTGGATGATCGCCGATGATGGCGATGCGCTGGATCCGCTGATCCGCTTCTACAGCCTGGCGGATTACCGCGCTGGCGCTGCTCCGCTGGCGACCAACGACGACGCTCGCGATGAAAGTCTCGGCAGCATCTATGACTCGCGTCTGGCGGATTTCACCATCCCTCAAAGCGGGGATTACGTCATCGTGGCGACCCGTTTTCGCGGGACGGGGACCTACCGCCTCGCCATCCAGAGCCGGGGCAGCGCTGCGCTGGAACCTCTGACTCCGTAGCGCTTGCCGCCTGACCGAGAGCGGCCAGCCAACGCCCTGCCATGTGAACTGTGTGGCAGGGCGTTTTGTGTGTAAGGTTATGGGTGTGGGCTAGCGTCCGTTTTCGTTCACGGTAGGCGTCAGTCCACGCACGGAGGTGCGCAAGATCAGCCGACCGGAGACATGCTCGATCCGTGCTGGCGCGTCCGGTTTCTCAATCCGATCCAGCATGAGCGCGATGGTGCGCTGGATCATGGTATCGACTTCCTGGCTGATGGTGGTGAGCTGATAGGCTCCCCAGGCTGCCATTGGGATGTCATCAAAACCGATCACGCTGATATCCTGTCCGACACGCAGCCCATGGGCGCGGATGGCGTCAATTGCTCCCAGCGCCATGATGTCATTCGCACAGAAAAGGGCGTCCGGCGGCTCAGCGCGTTCGAGCAGATCGGTGGCGGCCGCATAGCCGGACTCGTAGGTGTAATGACCCTGTGCCCGCTGTACACGCGTACAGCCGCGTTCGCGAAGGCGCACGATGAAGCCGCGCTCACGATCCTGAGAGGTTGATGTATCCTGAAGCCCGGCCACAAATCCTGGCCGCTGATGTCCGCTGTCAAGCAGCACATCGGCTGCCAGCCGTCCGCCCGCCAGGTTATCGGCACAGACCGCGCTGACATTCGGTTCGTTGGTGGCGCGGTTGAACAGGATCACCGGCGTGCCGCTGCGCAGGCTGGCTGCTGCTGCTTCTGAAGACAGCGTTGCCGAGGTGATGATCAGCGCATCGACCTGATATTGAAGCGCCAGCGGCAGCAGATCGTCGATACTCTGGTTATCTGACGCGGTGAAGAGCAGCACCTGCCGATCGATCGCCTGAAGCTCACGCAGGAATTTCTCCAGCACGTAGGGGTAAAACGGGCTGGTAATGGTCGCCATCAGAATGCCGACGATATGCGTCTGGCGAGTGCTCATCATGCGGGCGATGGCGTTTGGCTGATAGCCCAGTTCCTGCGCCGCCTTGAGCACCTGCTGGCGCGCGCGGCTGGAGACATTCAGACTGCCGCTGCTGAAGACGCGCGAAACGGTAGACTGAGAGACTCCAGCACGACGGGCGACTTCGATAGAGGTGACCTTTTTTCGCAAACTTAGTCTGCGCTTTCCTGATCTTCGGAAACAGCCTCTATCGTAACATGGGATGAACTATTCGACAGTCACCCTGCCGTAGCGGCGCACCCGCAGATCACACTGTTCCTTGTGTCCCATGAAACCTTCAATGGCGCACAGGCGGCTGCCGTATTCACCGATGAATGCGCTGGCTTCGTCCGTCAGAATACGCTGATACGTCACCGTCTTGATGAATTTGCCGACCCACAGCCCGCCGGTGTAGCGTGCGGCTTTTTTCGTTGGCAGGGTGTGATTCGTGCCGATGATCTTGTCACCATAGGCAACATTGGTGCGTGGACCGAGGAACAGCGCACCATAGTTTTTCATATTGTCGAGGAAATATTGTGGATCACGTGTCAGAATTTCGACGTGTTCGCTGGCGATTTCGTCTGCGACGGCCAGCATTTCGGCTTGGGTATCGCACAGGATGATCTCGCCATAATCCTGCCAGGCAGCGCCTGCCAGATCGGCGGTAGGGAGGACTTCGAGCTGACGGCCGATCTCGGCTTCAATATTCTCAGCGATCGAGCGGCTGGTTGTCACCAGCACCGCTGGCGAGGTAGGTCCGTGTTCTGCCTGCCCAAGCAGATCTGTCGCGCAGATTTCGATATCAGACGTGTCGTCGGCGATCACCAGCACTTCCGTGGGCCCCGCCAGCAGATCGATCCCGACGACGCCAAACAACTGGCGCTTGGCTTCGGCGACATACGCATTGCCCGGTCCTACGATCATATCAACCGGATCGATGCCGCAGGCCCCGTAAGCCATCGCCGCCATCGCCTGCACACCACCGAGGATATAAATGGCGTCTGCGCCGGCAAAATGCATCGCCGCGATCGTTGCTGCTGGCAGTTCGCCATTGATAGGCGGCGTGCAGGCGACGACATATTCGACACCCGCGGTTTTCGCCGTCAGTACGCTCATATGGGCAGAGGCCACCATCGGATAACGACCGCCCGGCACATAGCAGCCGACACGGCTGACAGGGATATTTTTGTGACCCAGAATGACGCCCGGAATGGTCTCTACTTCAATGTCATGCAGGGCGGCGCGCTGTGCCATCGCGAAATTGCGCACCTGCTCCTGTGCAAACTGAATATCGTGGATCACCTGCTCCGGCAGTGAGGCGATAATTTCCCGGATACGCTCATCTGACAGGCGAAACTCGTCTGGCGACCAGCGATCGAGCCGCGCCGAGAGTTCGCGAACGGCATCATCCTTGCGAGCGGCAATATCCGCCAGAATGCCTCTGACCGTTTCCTGAATTTTCGCGTCCGCCTGTGCCTTTTCGTCGATCGTTTTTCCGCGTTTGAGATAAGTGACAGCCATGATATGAAGCTCAATTCCCCTGATGAAAAAACTGCATACGTATGCAAGATTATTTCAGCTGCTCACTTTTGTCAAATCCCAGGGCTTTTTACGAAGAGTCAGAAAATGCGGACAAGGGATAACTGAGGGCGCGGAATATCTCTTATAGCAGGATGTTCCGCGCCAAAGTTATGCAGCCGCTTCGGGTGAACGGACCGCGCAGTGATTAGCCATTAAAGACCGTCTGCACGCGCCGGAAGATCCGCCAGCGATCGGCGAGGATCACTGGGGCGAACAGGATGTTCATCAGCCCGAACACCAGATACATCAGGCGCAGGCGCACAGGATGGCTCTGCTGCTGCGGCGAAAGCGCTTCCCCCGCCCAG
This sequence comes from Anaerolineae bacterium CFX9, assembly GCA_030263515.1. Taxonomy (GTDB): domain Bacteria; phylum Chloroflexota; class Anaerolineae; order Aggregatilineales; family Phototrophicaceae; genus Flexifilum. The sequence goes on from SZPD01000237.1 coordinate 4,596, forward strand.
TGCGTCTCCATCAAGGGCATCTCCAGAATATGTTGTGCGACCCGTTCCGGTTCGTCGATCTGAACGAAATGCCAGCCTTCTTCCAGCAAAAACAGTTCTGAATTGGGAAAGAGCCTGTGAAAATCCCGCGCAACCCCGACATTCAGGTACTGATCGCCTGCGCCGAAGATGATCCGCACAGGGCGCTGAAACTGCCGCATCTGCGGAACGCGGCTCAGCCGCTGAATGTTTGTCCAGACGAGGTCATCGTTTAGCCCGAAGAAAGCTTTTTTCGTGCTGTTGGCAAGAGGACCATCCATCTGCTGATAGAGCAAGGGCACAAAAGCCTCACGCGATGCACGACTCCTGATGAAGTGACCGACCTGATACCAATACAGACGGCGGAACCAGTCCCGGTACTGCGACACTTTCTGGAACAGCTTCCCCACGCCGAAGGGACGAGAGAAGGCGAAGATGGCTTCCGGGGCGCGGAGTGTGGGTGTGGCGTGATAATACGTATTCAGAAGCACCAGCCCTGCGATCGCCGAAGGGTGATCGAGCGCCCAGTCGATGGCTGGCGGCCCGGACGCATCGTGCGCCACGAGCACGACGCCTTCCAGCGCAAAGTGACGGATGACAGCATCGAGATCCTGCGTCAGGCTGTGATGATCATAAGTGTGGTCGTCTGGCTTGTCCGAACTGCCCCAACCCAGAAAATCAAACGTGATCACGCGGCGTCCCGCTTTCACCAGCAGCGGGACGAGCGCATCGTACAGATGCAGATTATCCGGGAAGCCGTGCATGAGGATAATCGCCGGTGCGCCGCCGCTGTAATCGCGCGCCTGGATTCGATGTCCGCCGCGCCGGATCGTATGTGCCTGATAGAGAAGCTGCATGAGGATCTCATTTCGTCCTGTGAACGTTATATGTATGATACCGAACGGTATCTTTTTGTCAAATGAGAAAATTCTATTATAGGGGATATATATGATATTATGATACCGAAAGGTATCAAGAGGGGTTGGCAATGGGAGAAAAAGGCAGGCTCACCCGGCAGCGCATTGCGCAGTCATCCGCCGCGCTGTTCAATGTCAGCGGCTATATGGCAACCGCCATGTCAGATATCATTGAGGCGGCCGGGATTCAGAAGGGCGGCATCTACAGGCACTTTGAAAGCAAGGACGATATCATGCTGGCGGCGTTTCAGTATGCTGCCGAGATGAACATCAGTGCTGTCCTCCGGGCGATTGCGCCGCACCCTCACGCCGCAGATCAACTGATGGCGCTGTCCAGAACATTTCTGGATATGGCAGAGCGCCCCGTTTTGCCGGGAGGCTGCCCTTATTTCAATGCGGCTGTTGAAATGGATGACAGCGCGCACCCGCTTAGGGAACACGTGCAGCATGCCTTGCAGCAGCTCAGCAGCCTGATCGGCCAAATCGTCGCTGAGGGCAAGCAGCAAGGCGAATTGCAGCCCTTTGTGAATGGCGAAGCGGTGGCAACCCTGATCATCGCGGCGTGTGAAGGTGGGCTGGTGTTGAGCCGGCTTTATAACGACACGATTCATCTGCACCGGGTGCTGGATCATCTGGCGGCGTATTTCGAGACGCTTCGCCAGCGCCCGGCTATTCCCTGATGCGCAGCATCCCGGCATAGATACCAGGTGTCGACTCTGGAATGACAGTCGCCCCGACGGTGCGTGCGTAAAACTCAGCCGGCCCCACACCGCCGATGATGGCGTAGCCATAGCCGATCTCGCGCATGGCATGCAGGCAGGCGATCAGCAGGGCGCGCCCGACCCCGCGGCCGCGCACAGACTCGTCCACACCTGTCGGACCGAAAAAGCCGCGCGCCGTCGTATCGTAACAGCCGAAGCCGATCGGGCGGTCTTCCAGCGTCGCCAGGTAGATGCTCGGCGGCTGGCGGCTGAAGGCAATATCGCATTCGCTCGCCCAGTAGCTGTCGAACTGCGCTTCCACCCAGTCCAGCGCCAGCCGTTTCTCCGGCGCACCGCCGCGCCGCAGGGCGATCCCCTGAAGGCGCATCGCCTCAAGTTCGGGTTCCAGCGGGGGCAGGGTGTAAAGTTTGACCAGCATATCTGTCATGATGAGCGTCTTTCATTGGCTTCCAGGCGCGTAACAGTATAGCGGACGCGTCTTTCATTGGCTTCCAGGCGCGTAACAGTATAGCGGACGTGCAGCCAGATCACAGGGGTGCGCACCTCAAAAAAAGATGTCCCGCGTGTTCAGATGAACACGCGGGACACGACACTGATTTCTGTCGATGCCGTGGGTTCTTAAGGCGCGATAGTGTTGACCGGGATGTAGATCGGCTGCGCCTGGCAGGCGATCCAGACCAGCGCAAAGTCGCCCTCGATCTCGCTGATGTACCACGTGCCGGGCGGCAGGGTCAGATTGCTGATCTGGCTGCCGAGGTCGGGAGCGAAGAAGGTCGGCGCGCCCGCCGGAACACTGCGGATTACCGAACCTGCCGGCAGCGGGTATGGGCAGGCAGGCGCTGCTGGCAGACCACCGAGATAGATTTCGCCAGGCCCGCTGATCGTCAGATCGTAGTTCTGGCCTAGCTGGTCAAACGTATCGTCGATGATCACCACAAAATAAGTGGTTCCTGCCGTCAGCGCTGCAGAAGCCTGCTGGGGATTGCCAGAGTTGCTTGCCGCGATACAGTTCGTGGCCACAGCCCCTGGATTGAAGGTGTTGGCGATCAGATAGAAGGCGGTATTACTGTTGAGGACGCTGACTGTGTATAAACCATCCGTATCGACCTGAAACTCGTAGACATCGTAAAAGACATTTACGCCGCCATACCCCCCAGTACAGTTCGGCGTCAAGATAATGCCGACTAACAGCGTTGGATCACCGGGACCGACAAATCCACTGGCGTTAAAGGTTCCTGCAAATGCAGTACTCGCGGCAGCGCTGACCAGAACAGCCAGAATGAGTAAAAGAGCCAACTTTTTCATATGTCCGATCTCCCTAGGCTGAAGTTGATGTATGCTTCGAAGTAGAGAATGTCCAAACTGACAAAACAGCACGACGAAGTCAACTTTGTTATAGCACTGTTTTCTGTCGTGGCAAATCGAATCGGCGGCAGCCTGTAAATATCACCTGTGTCCTTGCCTCAAGCTTGCAGGCGGTTCAGCTCATGGTCTATGCTTACATCAGTTCGACAAAACAGACAACCTGGCACAGCATGTTATGGGGAAATCCTCGATGATCAGACCTGTTCTCAGCGGCGCGGCGCTGCTGGATCAGATTGCTACCACACAGCCTGACGCCGGCGAGATCGCCCTGTGGTGGCTGGGGCAGAGCGGCTATGCGCTCAAAACGACGTCAATGCTCTGGTACACCGATCTGTATCTGTCCGATCACCTCACTGCCAAGTATG
>SZPD01000238.1 GCA_030263515.1 Anaerolineae bacterium CFX9
AAGAAGACAACCTGCGCAATGCCTTCATTGGCGTAAATCTTGGCGGGCAGCGGCGTCGTGTTGCTGATCTCCAGCGTGACGTGACCTTCCCAGCCCGGCTCAAATGGGGTGATGTTGGTGATGATGCCTGTGCGCGCATAGGTCGATTTGCCGACCGTCAGCGTGAGGACACTGCGCGGGATTCGGAAGTACTCGACCGATCGTGCCAGCGCAAACGAGTTCGGCGGCACGATGCAGACATCTCCCTTGTACTCGACAAATGACTGCGGCGAAAAATCCTTTGGATCGACGACGGCGCTGTACACATTGGTGAAGATCTTGAACTCATCGGATACGCGCATATCGTAGCCATAACTGCTCAAGCCAAAGCTGATCACCCCTTTGCGGACCTGATTCTCCACAAACGGCTCGATCATGCCGTGCTCTGTCGCCATCCTTCGTATCCAGTGATCTGGTTTCAACCCCATAAATCCCCCTGAAAGCTGCCTGTGAAAACCCTTACATATGCTCCGGCGTGGTCATTCCCATCAGACGAAGTACCCGCTGGAAGACGACCTGCGCCGCACGATAGAAACGCAGACGCGCCTGGGCCACCTCCGGCGAAACCTCACTGTGAAGTACGCGCACCGAATCGAAGATTGGGTGGAAGGTGGACGCCAGCTCCATCGCGTAAAAGGCGACGCGGTACGGCTCAAGATGCTCGGCGGCAGTCTCGATCACTTCGCCAAGTTCCAGCGCCTTGCGGACGAAACGCAGTTCTGCCTCGCCAAGCAGATTGAGATCGGCGTTCGGGTCTTCTGTCACGCCGCGCGCTTGCGCCTCACGGAAGATGCCTGCACAGCGCACGTAGGCGTACTGAATGTAGTAGACCGGGTTGTCGCTGCTCTGCTTGACCGCCAGATCAAGATCGAAATTGAGATGCGAATCCGAGCTGCGCGCCAGCAGAATATAACGCACCGCATCGGCGCTTGTCTGGTCGATCAGGTCGTCGAGGGTTTCAAAATCTCCCTTGCGCGAGGACATGCGGACGGGTTCGCCGTTTTTGAGCAGTGCTACCAACTGCACGATGATGACCCTGATCTTGCTGGCATCCATGCCCAGCGCCTGGATCGCCCATTTGACGACCTGATGCTGGACATAATGATCCGCGCCGAGGATGTTGACGAGCAGGTCGAAGCCGCGCTCGATCTTGTTGACGTGATAGGCAATGTCTGGCAGGGTATAGGTCGGCTCGCCGCTGCTCTTGACCAGCACGCGATCCTTGCTGTCGCCGAGCAGTGTGCTGCGGAACCAGACGGCTTCCCCCTTGCTTTGCATCTGTTCCTTCAGGTCAGCATCGTCATCGCCGCCCTCTGCCGCATGCTCCGGCTGGCTGCCGCGATAGACATAGCCGCGTTCCTCAAGCTGCTGCAGAACTGTCCAGATCGCGCCGCTGTCATAGAGGCTGTTCTCATTGAAGAAAACATCGTGATGAATATCAACCCGTCGGAGCGTGGTCTTGATCATCTCGAACATCTGCTTTTCAGCATATTCCTTGAAATCTGCCCAGCCGCGCTCTGCCCAGGTGTCGCCTACCTCACTGACGAGCTGCCGGGCAAAATCGATCAGGTAGCTGCCCTGATAGAAGGTTTTCTCATCTTCCTCGGTCAGGGTTACATCGCGGCCCAGCGCTTGCAGATAGCGGATGCGCAGGCTGTTGCCGAGGTTGCGCATCTGCGCGCCGGCATTATTGAAGTAGTACTCGCGCTCGACCGTGTAACCGGCGGCTTCAAGCACACGCGCGATCGCGTCGCCGACGATCGCGCCGCGAGAACGCCCGATGTGCAGCGGCGCAGTCGGGTTGGCGCTGACGAACTCCACCTGGGCGCGCCTGCCCTTGCCGATCTCAAGCTGAAAGAGCCGCTCACCCTCATCGATGATGGCATGAACCTGCTGCTTCAGCCAGGCTTCATCCAGCGTGAAGTTGACGTAACCCGGCGCGGCGACCTCAACCCTGGCGAGAAAATCAGCCGCCGGCAGGTGATGCGAGATCTTCGTCGCCACGTAAAGCGGGTTCATCCGCGACGGTTTTGCCAGCGGCATCGCGGCAAAACTGTAATCGCCCTGATCGGGATTTTTTGAGGCGCGAATCGGCAGTTCGGGGATCTCGAATGCCGGCAGGTCGCCATTCGCCTGCGCGGCACGGATCGCCGTCTCCACCATTGCGGCAAGTTCAAGAGGGATACGCTTCAAGATCGAACTCCTACAGGCTCAGCCGGTATGGCTGCCAGGCATGACTCAGTGCGGATTACAGCCGCGCATTGTAGTGAGGTTCGGAAGGGTTGGCAAGATGGCGGTCTCAGCCGCGCAGCAGCGGGGTCATCTCGATCACGCCGAAGGTCACCGGAATTTCACAGTCGCACCTGTCACAGCTCAGCGCTGCTGCTGTCCGCCTGAGTTCGCGCAGACCGCAGCGGGGGCAGCGCAGGATCTCTGTCAGCGGGCGGCTGAGCGTGGGCATGCTGCTTCCCATCCTGATCCCCCAGACAAGGTTGTAATCCAACTGCCACGCCTCGATCTCGATCTCATCCATGTCCGCGTCGAGCAGTTCCTGGGCGATGCGGTCATTATCCCATGTTTTGCCCGGCATCAGGCGTGTGCTGATCCGGTTGGTCGTCAGCAGAATTCCGCCGGGGCGCAGCACGCGAATACATTCGTGCAGCACGGCGCGCGGATCCTTCATGAATTCCAGCGCTTCCAGGCACGTCACCACGTCAAACGTATCATCATCAAAGGGCAGGTTTTCTGCCGGACACCAGATCAGCGGCGCGCGGTCGTCCGTTTCATCGCCGAGCTTGTAGGCGGCTTTGAAAAGCATATTTTTTGCCAGATCAACGCCGATCACACGTCCATGAAACTGCGGATGTCGCAGCATGGCGATCGGCAGGCGCGCTGTGCCTGTCGCCACATCGAGCATCAGCGGAGTCTTGATCGGGGCGATCCGCTGCATGATCGGCTGTGCCAGGTACTGGTGATCCGCTTCCGGTCGGTAGCGTTTGATGTCGTCGTAGCGCGCTGCGTACAGATCGTACAGCCAGATCACGACGCGGCGTCCAAGATAGACCCCTTCGCTCTCGATCAGCAGCCACCACAGCAGCCAGCCGATGCCTGAAATCGCCAGCAGGGCGATGATCCACCCCAGCAGGCTCACAGCAGCCCCTTCGCGCGCAGATAGCCGGCACAGGCGGCAATGCCGGTTTCCAGGTCAACCTGCGGCTCCCAGCCGAGCAGCCCTCGCGCTTTTGCCATCGAGAACTGTTTGTCAGGTTTGGTGATGAAATGCAGATAGTCAGGCGCGTCTCGCTGGAGCGATGCGCGCGGAGCAGTCAGCATCAGCACGCCTGACAGCGCCAGTCCGAGACCTTTAGGCAGCGAAAGCCAGTTTGGCGCGCGCCCTGCCACGCGGGCATACGCCGTCAGGATATCGCGCCAGACGGGCGAAGGATCGCTGACGCAGTTGAAGGTCTGGTTGGTGGCGGCGGGATGTTCCGCCGTGAGGATCAGCATCTCGACCACATCGTCGATATAGATATACGGCGCACGGGCACGTCCATCGCCGATGAAAGGCGTGACGGGCGCTGTCGCCAGCCGGAACAGCGCGCCTGTCCATAACCCCGCGCCGCTTCCGTAGATGCTTCCCGGACGGACGATGACATAAGGCAAGCCTGTTTCTTCGCTCGCGGCGCGCACAGCGCCTTCGCCCGCTGCTTTGGTGTTGCCGTAGGGATCCTGCCCCGGTATGGCAGCTTTCGTTTCATCGACAAGTCCGGTGTACGCCGGGCTGTAGACGGCGAGCGTGCTGATATGTACGAAGCGCGCCGCCCCTGCCTCAGCCGCTGCCCGGAGCATGATGCGGCTGCCCGTGACATTTGTCGGGTGCTGTTCTTCATATGTGCCGTTGAGCGCGGCGGCAGCGTGAAAGACGATCGCGCAGCCGTGAGCAGCTCGCCGGGCAGCATCGGCATCGGTGATATCGCCGAGGATGACCTCAACGCCCATCATTTCGAGCGCCTGCGCTTTGGACGCGCTGCGCGCCAGCGCCCGCACCCTGGCCCCTTCCGCGATCAGCCGGCGGGTCAGCGCGCCGCCGAGAAACCCGGTTGCGCCGGTGACGAGGACCTGTCTATCTGCCAGCGACATCTGCGATCAACTCCTCACGGAACTGCATCCCGTAGAGTTTCGCATAGACGCCATCCTGCGCCAACAATTCATCATGCGTGCCCAGTTCGATGATCTTCCCGCGGTCGAGTACGGCGATCCGGTGTGCTACGCGAACGGTGCTCAGGCGGTGCGCGATGATCACGGTGGTGCGGTTCTGCATCAGCCGCGCCAGCGCTTCCTGAACCTCGTGCTCGCTTTCGCTGTCCAGGCTGGAGGTCGCCTCATCCAGCAGCAGCACCCGTGGATCCTTCAGAATGGCACGGGCGATCGCAACACGCTGTCGCTGACCCCCGCTCAGCCGGATGCCGCGCTCGCCGACGATCGTCTCATACTGATCCGGCAGGCTCATGATGAACTCGTGGGCGTTGGCCGCTGTCGCCGCGGCGATCAGTTCATCATCTGTCGCGTTCAGCCGCCCATAGCGGATATTCTCGCGGATGGTTCCACCAAAGAGCAGCGTTTCCTGCGGCACGATGCCGATCTGGGCGCGGATGCTTTCCTGCGTCACGGTGCGCAGATCGATGCCATCGATGCGAACTGTCCCCTCGGTCGGGTCATAGAAGCGCGGGATCAGGTTGAAGATAGTGCTCTTGCCTGCGCCGCTCGGCCCGACCAGCGCAACGATCTCGCCCGGCGCGATATCCAGCTCGATCCTGTGCAGCACTTCCTGTCGTTCATCATAGCGGAACGACACCTGGTCGAAAGTGATGCGCCCGTTGACCCGCGGCATCGGCTGCGCGTCGGGTGCATCGCGGACATCCGGCGTCTCGTCAAGAATTTCAAAAACGCGCTTGGTAGCGCCGAGCGCCTCTGCAAAGGAGGAGTAGAGACCGACCAGTGATGCCAGGCTGCCCGCGACGCTCAGCCCATAGATCAGAAATGCGATCAGCTCGCCGCCGGACAGACGGTTCTCCAGCACCTCGCGCCCGCCGAACCACAGGATCAGCGCCAGCCCGCCAAAGCCCATGAACGCGACCAGCGGACCGAACGCCGAGCGTATCCGCAGCAGCCGCAGCGATGCCCGAAATGCGCGACCGATGGCGCTGTTATAACGCGCGATCTCGTAAGGTTCGCGCACAAAGCTTTTCACCTCACGCACGTTCTGAAGGACTTCGTCCACGACGGTGGTTGCGCCGGCCAGCTCATCCTGAATCCGGGTGCTGGTGCGCTGAAGCAGATAGCCGAACACCGCGCCGAGCGCCACGATCACCGGGACCAGCGCCAGGATGAACAACGTCAGGCGGACGTTGAGGATGAACATGACCACGATCGACCCCACCATGATCAGCGACTGCTGTAAAAGGGTGCTGATATTGTTGGTCAGGGCAGTGCGCACTGCCGTAACATCGTTGGAAATGCGGGACACCAGTTCACCGACGCGGCGCTGCGCGAAAAATCCCAGGGAAAGCGTTTGCAGCTTGCTGTACAGCTCGATGCGCAGATCCATCACGATCCGTTCACCGATATAGTTCAGGTTGTAAGTCTCGATCAGCGATGTGATCGAACGGATCAGGAAGACGATCAGCAGGCTGACGGTGATCCCGTCCAGAAGCTGAACATCGCCAGCCGTCAGCACGGAGTCCACGACCTGCTGAATGACTGCCGGGAAGACCAGACTGAGCGCTGAAGACGCAATCAGCGCGATGACAGCGACCGCCAGCCTGCGGCGATAGGGTTTGAGATAGGAAAGAAGCCGCCGCCACTCCATGGGGCGCTGTGGGATTTCGGTATCCTCGCGCCGGGGCGCTCCCGCTCCGAACGATCTGCGTCGTCTGCCAAACATAGCGAAATTTCCTCATTCAGGCTGTGATGATGCGCGCTCCGCTGCCTGCTTATCAGGGCAGGAGACTATCGCGCAGACTCTAGTACGTATCAGGACAGTAAAATGTTACGACGACGATGCCACGCTCACGACGACACCCTGCGTATCGATGCCCAGCGTCCACAGGCGGACGGGCAGCGCCTCGTCATCACAGTAGGCTTCCAGCGCCTCTTTCAGCTTGTCTGCGTCGCGATCCGGGAAGAACAACAGCGCGCATCCGTCCCCGGCAAAGGTGACGGCGCGGCTGCCCCAGCGCTGCGCGAAGTCAACGATGTCGTCGTAGGCGGGAATCTGGCGGCGGCGCGCTTCGTCAAAAAGTCGATCCCGCAGCGCGAGGCTGAACAGCTCAAGATCACCTGTGCGGAGCGCCTCCATCAGCAGGGGCATCAGGCGCAGGTTGTAAAGGGCGTCCGCCAACGCAACACGCGACTCTGGGGTGGGCTGCTGCGGCGCTGCGGCATTCAGCGGCAGCATCAGCACCATGCGGAAACTGCTCACGGGCATTGTACGGGTGATGAGCCGATCCTCATGCATCACGCTGGAGGTCAGCCCGCCGAGCATGATCGGAGCGACCTGCTCAACCGGCAGCGCCTGCGCAGCCATCGTCATGATCTGCTGCCTTGTGAGTGAGCCGCTAAACAGATTGTTGGCCCCGATCATACCAGCC
>SZPD01000239.1 GCA_030263515.1 Anaerolineae bacterium CFX9
CGATGTGCCGGATTTTGGAGTCGATCAGGGAGTCTATGCGCGCTGGATCCTGCTCAAAACCTGGCTTGTGCTGCGAGAGCGAGAGGTGCTGCGCTTGCCGGATGAACTCGATGCTGTGATGGACTTCGTTTATGGCGACGAGCAGCCTGAGGGACTCAGCGATTCCTTTTCACGCGCGCTGGCTCAGGCATATAAAGACATGGAATTGAACGAAAATCGCAGCAGTTTTCGCGGTGCGCAGTATCTGATTGCTGCGCCGGGGGATGATGAGCTGGTTAGTTCCTTCAACGCTCGTCTGCCGGATAACGACGATGATCACAACATTACCACCCGCGACATCCGCCCTGGCGTCGATATCATCTGCATGAGTGACGAACCGAATTCAAAGCTGCCTATACCCCTCAACCGAAAACCTACTACAGAGGAAGTCAAAAAGTACCTTCAGTTCCGCATGGTTATCCACGATACGGAACTTGTCCGTGCCTTGAAGGCGCTTCCACTCAACCCGCATTGGGAGCGCATCGGCGGGCTGCGTTATGCCCGCGCCGTGATCTTCCGGGATGGGAAATATGAAATCCCCGAATCCGGCCATCGTCTGAAGTTAACCCGTTCGTATGGATTGGAGTACATCAAAGAGGAGACTGTATGAACCCATCGTTTAACCTTATCGATCAGCCCTGGATCCCCTGTGTTACGCATGAAGGCGAGCTTGCGGAGCTGAGCCTGCGGGATCTGTTTCAGGCAGCGCCCCGTCTGCGCGCCATCCACTGCGAAACACCGCTTATGAACGCATCCATCATGCCGGTGCTTCTGGCGATTCTTCACCGCGTTTTCGGTCCTGGAAATGTGAGGCAGTGGGAGCAGTTGTGGACAGAGGGGCACTTTTCGTCCGATGCATTGGATGCCTATTTCGAGCAGTGGTATGAGCGGTTTGACCTGTTTCATCCAAGGCGACCTTTTTATCAGACGCGCGACAGCCGCTGTCAGAATAAATCGATTCTGGATCTGGCAGTCGTTCAGTCGGAAGGAGACATCCTCTTTAATCATCAAACGCCAGACACAAAACCCTACTTTACGCCGAATGAAGCTGCGAGAGCGCTGCTTGTCGCTCACTATTTCCGTTCTGGTGGAGGGAGATCAGGGGATAAAACACCCTATTTCGTTGACAGCATATTCAAGAGCGGGGTGATTTTCTTTGCCCAGGGAAAAAACCTGTTTGAGACTCTGATGTTCAACCTCATGCCCTATCCATCAGAGAGTTTTTCAGGCTTCCGCCAGCTTCCGGATGATAAACCTGTCTGGGAGAAAGATGAACCTGGACACCCACAAATCGCTCAGATGCACGTTCTCCCTCCCAAGGGCTATCTTGATTATCTTACGTGGGAGACCAATCACATATGGCTTTTCCCCGAACAAATGGAACACGCCACCGTCGTGAGAGAAATACAGATCGTGCCAGCGGCGAAGCCTATCGAGACTCTGCTATCCCCACAAAAGCGTTATATCCGCAAGTCAAAGGAAGGGGAAACCAGTTGGTCATTCCTCTACTTCAACAAGGAACGTGCTCTTTGGCGGGATTATTACAGTCTTCTGCCGAACGACAGCACAGATGGTATACGCCCCCCTTTGGTGGTGCTGTGGCTGGCGCGGTTGAATTTGGGACATGATTACCCTTTGCGTCTACAGGCAGTCGGTATGTCATCCAATCAGGCGAAGATAAATTTCTATCGTCAGGAAGAACTGCCGCTACCCCCCGAGCTTCTAGATGGCAGCCATCAACTGGTGGTTGCCGAGGCGATTAATAACGCCGATGTAACAGCCGAAAAACTCCGAAGTGCCGTCAACATCCTGGCAGATAATGTGCTGATGCGCGGTGGCAGCGGCAAGCCTGACAGCAGCAATCGGACAAATCTGACGAAACAATGGGATTCGCTCAGCCTCTATTGGGCAGAACTTGAGCCGCATTTCTGGACTTTTGTAACCGGGCTTGTTGCCGGAAATCCGGCAGCAGAGGATCAATGGTCGAGTGCGCTGGTGCGTTCGGCAAGAACCGCGCTGTCTCAATCTGAAAAGATGGCGGGAGATTCGCCGTGGGCGTTGAAGGGCGGTGTTGCCGCGCGCTGGTATCTGAATACAGAGTTGAAGAAGTTGTTCCAGCCACAATAGGTAAGGAGTATGAAATGACAGAGATTGAACAGAATCCGCATCCGTTCATCACGCATCTCGAAAGGCTTGCGGATGATCGCGCGGCACTGGCGGAGCTTCGCCGGGGACTGGGACGCGATCCGGGGGAAGCAGCGGGTATGTTCCCCTATGTCGTGCCGTTTATTTCCAGCGTCTACGACGAAGACCTCTATTATCTGATTGCATCCCTGTTCGCGCTGAGTCCCGAATCGGCGAGAAGCGGCAATATGGGCGAGCACCTTCGCATCTATGCTCAGACTGTAGGGGATGATACCGCCACCACCCGCCGCTTCACTCATCTGCTGCGCCAGCGCCGCAGCATGCTCGCCGTCCCGCTGCGCCAGCATATCAGTATGCTCAAATCGAAGGAGATTGCCGTCAACTGGCATCAATTGATGCGGGATCTGCAACGCTGGGATAGCGAAGAACGCTACGTTCAGAAGCAATGGGCAAATGCCTATTGGAAACCAGAAACCCCCAAATCTACCCGTTAGTCGATTTCAGGTATTAAGCCTGTCTGAATAACACAAGGAGAGAACACAAGATGATTATTGAACTGCATGCTATCCAGAGCTTCGGCCCATCCAACCTTAACCGCGACGACACAGGCAACCCGAAAGAAGCAATCTTCGGCGGTGTACGTCGGGCACGTATCTCTTCTCAGGCTGCCAAGCGCGCCATTCGGGTGTCGGAAGTCTTTAAACGCGCCACCTCTGTCCCTTCGGGGATGCGGACCAAGCTTCTGGTCGATCAGATTACCGGTCGTCTGGCAGCTGAGGGTGTGGATGCAGATTTTGCCAGGCAGTATGCGAGCGAGGTGACCACCAAACTTTTTGCCGGGCTGGACAAGAAGGCAGAAAACAAAACCAGCGTGCTGGTCTATATCAGCGAAGGCGAGATCACCCTGATCGTGGATTATTGCCTTGAAGCTCTCCAGCGCAGTGAGACACCAGACGTGAATGAGCTGGTCAAGCGCTTCGTCAAACAACTGGCAAACCGCACCAGCGCACCGGATATTGCACTGTTCGGGCGTATGCTGGCTGAGAAACCCGAACTGAACATTGATGCCGCCTGCCAAATGGCACATGCGCTTTCGACCCATGAGGTCAACACGGCAGAGTTTGATTACTTCACGGCGGTGGATGATTTGCAGTCGGACGATACCAGCGGCGCAGGGATGCTCGGTCTGGTCATGTTCAACGCCGCGACCTACTATCGCTGTGCCCGCATTGACTGGGATCAGCTCGTCAGGAATCTTGACGGCGATATCAAGCTGGCGCGGCGTACTGTCGAAGGGTTTATGCGTGCATTTGCGCTGGTTGTGCCATCAGGCATGAAGAATGCATTCGTCAATCAGCATGCGCCGGATTTTCTGCTGGCAGCCACCCGCCCGGATAATGATGGACAGTCGCTCGACAATGCCTTCGAGCGTCCTGTGCGCCCAAAGCAGGGCAGCGGTTACGTCGAACCGTCCATCCGCGCGCTTGCTACCTATTGGGAGCAGGTCGATCGTGCCTTCCGGGTCAGCCCGCCTGTTCTTGCTGTCATGAATCCGCGTGGATATGAACTGCCGTCTGAGGAGCTGACCCAGGCCTCCAAAACAGATCTAAACACCTGGGTAGAAGCAATTCTACAGTCGCTGAATGGGGAATGAAGCCTATGGCAACGCTGCTGTTACGTTTAAGCGCACCTTTGCAGTCGTGGGGTATCCAAAGTGATTATGTGGAACGAGATACCGGACGCGAACCCTCAAAGAGCGGCGTGATCGGTTTGCTCTGCGCCGCGCTGGGGCGTCCTCGAACGGCTCCTCTGAGCGATCTGACACGTCTGCGAATGGGACTGCGAGTCGATCAGGAAGGGGTCGTTCGAGCAGATTACCATACAGCGGGCAAAGGCGGCTACTACAAGGTGGATGGTGGGGTTGAGCGCAATAGGCTCATCACGTCAAACCGTGCTTACCTTCACGATGCCCGGTTTCTTGTCGGTTTGGAAGGAGACTGGGATATGCTTTCCAGCTTGCAACACGCGCTCATGCGGCCCACATGGTTTTTGTTTCTGGGTCGTAAGGCCTGTATTCCTTCGGAGCGCATCTGGCTGCCGGACGGTTTGCAGGATCTGTCGCTGATCACGGCGCTTCAGCGCTATCCGTGGCTGGGCAATTCCTCTACTCCGCCGGAACGCCTTCGGCTAATGATTGAAGACCCCAACGGGGCTATGATCCGTAATGATCAGCCAATCTCTTTTGTACCTCGCCGATACATGCCGCGTCGTATCACAGTAAGCAGTGTCATGCTTCCATCCAACCAGGCTGAGGAGTGAACCATGTATCTTTCACAGCTAATCCTAAGCCTTCGCTCACGAGAAGCACGTTTCGATCTCTCCGATCGCTATGAGCTGCATCGCACGCTGCTGCGCGCCTTCCCTGCGGCGCTGCCGGAAGATGAGCGTATCCTCTACAGGGTGGAAAATCAGCAGCGGCTTCCAGTCGTCCCCATCATCGTCCAGTCACACGAACTGCCGAATTGGTCTGCCGCAGAACGACTTCAGATGCCAAAGTACCTGTTTCGCGCGCCGGCTGTTCGATTGGTAGAGCCACGGGTAAAAGCCGGGGATCGCTGCCGTTTCCGCTTGCAAGCAAACCCGACCGTAAAACGCGACGGGAAACGACATGCGCTCTATGGGGAAAATGATCTGCGGGCATGGCTGGCGCGTAAAGGGGAAACGCACGGATTTTCCGTCGAGGCCGATCAGGTACAGGTAGTCAAAGTGGGGAAGACCTACGGAAAAAAACGTGCCCAAACATGGCATGCTGTGCAGTTCGACGGAACCCTGACCGTGACTGACTCTGATGCTTTCATCGGGGCACTGCTCAATGGAGTCGGCAGTGCCAAAGCTTTTGGGTTTGGCTTGCTGTCCGTTCCCTATCCCGCAGTCGTATGATCTTGCAGGCAGTGGACACCGTCTCGGTACGGTAGCATGTGGATGCAGGGACGGCATTCCTGCTGTCCCTTGAAAAATATAGGCTCTGGCCTGTTTATAAAACGGGCACTCGTTGAAGAATAGCTTCTCAGTCTGTGCCCGTTTCATAACTGCGCTCGACAGGATGTGGGAAAATTTCCAGAATGTGATAGCGCTGGTGAAAGCTGTCAGCAATGAAGCTGCGTGACTTACATACCTTACCCAAATTGAGAGACAGCCTGAGTTACTTGTATGTCGATCGGGCGGTCATTCAGCGCTACCGTCAGTCTGTGGAGTTTATCGATGAACTGGGTCGTGTCGCCATCCCAATTGCCTCGCTTAGTGTACTCTTTCTGGGACCCGGCACGAGTATCACCCACGAAGCCGTCAAACTTCTCGCCCAGAATGGCTGTTCAGTTATCTGGTCAGGAGAGAATGTCACACACTATTATGCTCAGGGCAGCGGAGAGACGCGCAGCAGTGCCCGGCTGATGCGGCAAGCCGCCCTGGTAAGCGACCAACGCTCCAGGCTGGAGGTAGCCCGCCGAATGTATGAATTTCGCTTTGGAGAAGCGCTCGATCCCGATATGTCGATGGAACAGTTGCGAGGCAAGGAAGGAGCGCGAATACGCGATACTTACCGAAACATTGGTCAACGTTATGGCATTCGCTGGAGAGGACGGCGTTATGATCGGCATGATTGGGAAGCATCGGACACGCTCAATCGTGCGTTGTCTGCTGCCAACGCGCTGCTTAATGGCATCTGTCACGCTGCGATCATCAGCGCTGGATACTCTTCCGGTCTTGGCTTTATGCATACCGGCAAGACACTCTCATTCGTGTATGACATTGCCGATCTTTACAAGGCTCAGGTCTCAATCCCACTCGCTTTTCAGATAGCAGCCCTGGGCAGGGAGAATGTTGATCTGGAAGTGCGCCGCCGCTGCCGGGAAAAATTCCGGGAAATAAAACTGCTCGAACGAATTATTCCTGACATCGATAACCTGCTGCAGATTACAGATGAGCCAGCACCAGATTATGACAGGGATGGAGCGCTTCCCGGTCCCCTGATTGATGAAATTCTTCAGGATGAGCCAGAAGGAGAATAACAAGCATGGTTGTCATTATCATGGAGCGGGTATCACACTCAGCACGTGGCATTCTCTCTCGTTGGATGATGGAGCCTCATGCAGGTGTGTTTGTCGGACATGTAACAGCTATGGTACGGGATTTGCTTTGGCAGCAGTGCTGTGAATTTGCTCAGGGAGGCAGTGTTCTGCAATTGTGGAATACTCCAACAGAACAGCGGTTTGCGGTGCGGGTCTTTGGAAACCCGCGCCGATCCATCGTGGATTTGGATGGAGTATTGCTCGTACGCCGTGCACTTCCCAATGAAAAGTCTGAAGCATAAAATTCATTGTTGCGGTATATTTCTTTAGAGTTTTCCCCACGCACGTGGGGGTGTACCGAGGTTGTCCGCCGTATGATTGAAGTGTACGGCGTTTTCCCCACGCACGTGGGGGTGTACCG
>SZPD01000240.1 GCA_030263515.1 Anaerolineae bacterium CFX9
CGCAGCGGGCGCGGTGCTGCTGCCTGCGGCGGTGCAGGTCGGGCGCGATTCCAACGTCAACCCCTCCCGTCTGCTGATGCCGCTGGCATTCGGCACACTAGTTGGCGGCATGGCGACGTACTTCACAACGGCCAACATCGTCGTATCCAGCGTGATGGTCGATCAGGGGCTGCGCGGGCTGACCATGCTCGACTTCCTGCCGACGGGCGGGCTGATCGTGTTCGTCAGTATGATCTTCATGGCAACCATCGGTCGCCATCTGCTGCCGAACCGCCCTTCTGCCGCGCCGGCGACCGCCTCATCACTTTCGCGGGCGCTTTCCGAGACCTACCAACTCGAAGAACGGCTGTGGGAACTGCGCGTCCAGCCAGACTCGCGGCTCGTCGGCGTGCCGCTGAAGGACAGCCACATCGGCGAGGAACTGGGGATCAGCGTGCTGGCGGTGTGGCGTGGTCACGAAGCCATCCTCAACCCGGAACCCACCGAAATTATCCAGGCGGATGATTATCTGCTGGTCGTCGGGCGCGAAGAGCGCGTCCGACGGCTGTTCGAGTGGGGGCTGAAGCTGGGACGCGACGCAGAAACTGCCGATCCGGATCCGCGCCGCTATAAGCGCAAGCACGAATACGCCGTCGATCTGACCGAGGTCATCATCCCGCCGCGTTCGACCGTGGTCGGCAAGTCGCTGTTGGAACTGCGCTTCCGCAACCGCTATGGACTGACGAGCGTCGCGCTCTGGCGCGAAGGGCGCAGCTACCGCACCGATGTCGGCAAATTTCAGCTTCAGGTTGGCGACGCGCTGCTGATGGTCGGCCCTGCCAAACGCATCAACGCGCTGGCGCAGGACAAGGATTTCATGGTGATGCAGAGCAGCCATGCCTTCGCGCCGACCGCGCCGCACAAGATGTTCTGGGCGCTGGCGATCACGGCATTCGTGCTGCTGGCGGCGATCTTTGAATTTATCCCTACGCCGGAGGCGATGCTGTTGGGCGGCATTGCCATGGTGCTGACGGGCTGCATCAACATGGACGAGGCTTACCGCGCTATCGAGTGGCGCGTGATCTTCCTGATCGCGGGCATGAGCGCCGTCAGCATCGGCATGGTCAATACAGGGCTGGCGGAACGGATCGGCGTGGCGCTGGTGGATCTGCTCGATCCCTATGGCGGGCTGGTGCTGATCGCCGGGTTGTTCGGGCTGACGATGCTGGCGACACAGATCATGGGCGGGCAGGTCAGCGGTCTGGTGATGGCTCCGATCGCCGTCAGCGCGGGCTTGCAAATCGGCGCGCATGTCGATGCGATCGCCGTCGCCGTCGCGATCGCCTGTTCCACGGCATTCCTCACGCCGATGGCGCACCCTGTCAACGTGCTGATGATGGGTCCCGGCGGCTATACCCAATCGGATTTCATCAAGGTCGGGCTGGTGATGACCGTGCTCGTCTTCGCGGTGACGCTCGCCGGTATGGTGATCTTCTGGGGCGTCACGTGAGCAGCGCCCGCTCTCGGCGCGCCCGTGTGAGCGCCGTGCTGTTCGCCGCGCTGATCCTGGTCGTCACGACGCTGCCATACCTGGTCGGCGCGGCGCGGCAGACAGCAGACTGGCGCTTCAGCGGGTTCGTCTTCGGCGCAGATGACGGCAGCTCGTATCTGGGCAAGATGCGGCAGGGCGGGCGTGGGGAATGGGCATTCTCCATCTTTTACACGCCGGAGCGGCACGCGCCTGTGTCGCTGGTCTATCTGCCGTATATTGCGGCGGGCTGGCTGATCGGCGGCATCCTTCCGCACACGGATCCCGCTTACACCGGCGCGCTGATCGTCGGCTTTCACATCTTCCGGGTGCTTGCGTCGGCGCTGCTCATGATCGTGCTGTGGCGCTTCATCGGGCGGTTTGCGCGCGCGCCGCGCCCGCGGCTGACGGCGTTCGTGCTGGCCATTGTCGGCGGCGGTTTCGGCTGGGCGCTCGTCATCAGCGGTCAGGATAACTGGCTGGGCAGCCTGCCGCCGGAATTCTATATCCCGGAAGGGTTCGGTTTTCTGGTTGTGTTGGGACTGCCGCATGTCGCGCTGGCGCGGGCGGCGCTTCTGGGCGGGCTGATGTGCCTGCTGCCAGCTTCAGCAGCGCCGGAAACATTCCGCGCACGTCCATCGCTGATGGCTGGCGCGCTGTGGATCATCGTCGGGCTGTGCGTGCCGTTCTATCTGGCGGTCATCTATGCCGTTCTCGCCGCATGGATCGCGCTGTCATGGCTGAAGATGCGGCAGTTTCCGCGCGCGCTGTGCTTCCGTCTGGCGCTGGCCGGCGCGATCACGCTGCCGCTGTTCGCTTACTACTCGCTGGCATTTGCCGCCAATGACGCCTTCGCGCTGTGGTCTGCGCAGAACCTGCTGCCGTCGCCGCATCCGCTTCAGTATGCGGTGGCTTATGGCGCGCTGGCGCTGCTGGCGCTGCCGGGCGGGATCATGGTCTGGCGGCGATCACGGCGGCGCGGCGGGCTGCGTTATCTGCTGCTGATCGCCTGGGCGCTGATCGTGCCGCTGCTGGTCTACCTGCCCATCAACGTCCAGCGGCGCACGGCCGAGGCGGTGATCGTTCCGCTGGCGCTGCTGGCAGCTTTCGGGCTGGAGCGCGTCGGGCGGGCATGGGTGTCGATCCTCACCGTCTTTGTCCTCAGCCTGAGCACGTTCCTGATCTTCGGCGGGGCGCTGCTGGCGGCGAATGTCCCGCGCGCGCCGATCTTCGTGCCGGGCGATACGGCGGACGCGCTCATCTGGCTGAACCAGCATGGGGAGCCAGATGCGGTTGTCCTGTCGCTGATCGATACGGGCAGCCTGATCCCGGTCTACAGCGGGCTGCGCTCATATGTCGGTCATGGGCCTGAAACGCTCGACTATGACGCCAAAGCCGCCCGTGCCGAGGCTTTCTTCCGCGGCGAACTCTCACCCGCCGAGCGGGATGCGCTGCTCGATGGCGACTGTCTGCCGCGGCATCCGACGCTGTGCGCCGCGCCGGTGCGTTATCTTCTGGTCACACCGAACGAGCGCGCGCTGATGGTGGATGACTCTCCGCTGGCGGGCTGGGCGCTGATCCACAGCGTCGGGGAAGCCGGGATCTACGAGCGGCAATCTCCCTGAAAACAGGCAGCAAAAAGCCCTCTCGCTGTGAGAGGGCTGGTCAGTCTGCCAAGCCAAAATGGAAGCGCTCAGATCAGAAGCTGCATCGGCGCTTCGATCAGCCGCTTGAACGTCTGGAGGAACTGTGCCGCTTCTGCGCCATCCGTCACGCGGTGGTCAGCGCTGATCGTCACGCGCATGCGATTGCCGACGCCGATCGAGCCATCCGCCTTGACGATCGGAACTTTCTTGGCTGTGCCGATCGCCAGAATGCCCGATTCCGGCGGATTGATGATCGCGCTGAAGATATCGACATCGTATGCGCCGAGGTTGCTCACGGTGAACGTGCTGCCGGTGATGTCGTCCGGCTTGACCTTGTTCTCGCGGGCGCGGGCGATCATTTCCTTGTTGTAGGCGGCGATGGCGCTGATCGAGGTCTTGTCAGCATCCTTCGCCACCACGTTGATCAGCCCGCCGTTGGGCAGCGCCACCGCAATGCCGATATGAATCCGCTTGTAGCGCACCAGCCTGTCGCCATAGAAATGCGTATTCAGGTTCGGGAACTGGCGCAGGGTGAGCGCCGCCGCCTTGACGATCAGGTCATTGACCGTGACCTTGCTGTCGTCATCCAGTCCTTCGTTGATCTGCTTGCGCAGGTTGAGCAGCGCGTCCACATCGACTTCGGTTGTGACGTAGAAGTGCGGAACCTGCTGCTTGCTCTCGATCATGCGTCTGGCGATGCGCGAGCGCATCTTCGAGGTCTCGATGATCTCGACATCGGGACCGGACGGCACTTCGCCATAAGTCGCCGCCGGGATCGCCGCGGCCGCGGGGGCGCTGGCGGGGGCGGCCGGAGCGGCTGCCGGGTTGAAGCCCTCAACATCTGCCTTGACGATCCGCCCGTTGGGGCCGGTTCCCTGCACAGCGCTCAGGTCGATGCCGCGATCGGCCGCCAGCTTGCGCGCAACAGGCGAGGCGCGCACACCATCGGGCAGGTTGCCATCCGCTTCTTCAACAGGCGCAGATGCCTTCGCGGCAGGTTTTTCGGCTGGGGGAGCCGGGGCATCTTCTGCCGGGGCCGCGTCTGATTTGCCATTGCTGGCGGGTTTTTCCGCTGCTGGCGCTGCCGCGCCGCCTTCTGCATCGACGTAGCCCAGCACCGCACCAACCTTCAGCGCCGTGCCTGCTTCGCCGATCAGCTCGGTGATCGTGCCGCTCGCCGTCGCCGGAACTTCGACCGTCGCCTTGTCTGCATCGACCTCGGCAATTACATCGCCCTCTTTGACCACATCGCCGACCTGCTTCGTCCAGCCGAGGAGCGTTCCTTCGTCCATGCCGCTGCCCAGATCGGGCATCACCAATGGTTGAGCCATGTCGTACCTTCCTTAACCCAGCACCTCGTGGACTGCCTGTACGACCTTCTGGGCGTTGGGCAGCGCCATCATTTCAAGTTCTGCTGCAAATGGCAGCGGGACATCCATCGCCGAGACGCGCTTGATCGGCGCGTCCATGTAATCGAACGCCATTTCCTGAAGCTGCGCCGCGATCTCGCTGCCGACGCTGTAACGCGGCAGCGACTCCTCAACCACCACACAGCGATTGGTCTTTTTGAAGCTCTCGACCACTGGTTCAAGGTCAAGCGGGCGCAGCCAGCGCAGATCGACCACCTCTGCCTCGATCCCTTCCTTCGCCAGCGTATTCGCCGCATCGAGCGACCACTCGACGCCGCGCGCATAGCTCACCAGCGTCACATCCTTGCCCTGACGCTTGACATCGCTCTTGCCGACCGGGATGAAATATTCTTCTTCCGGCACGGGAGACGCTTTCGGGTAGAGCGCGATACTCTCGGTGAAAAGCACCGGATTTTCGTCGCGGATCGCCGTCTTGAGCATGCCTTTGGCGTCATAGGCGTTGGACGGGCAGGCGACGTACAGTCCGGGGAAGTGCGCAAAGATCGGCTCCGGCGTGTGCGAATGGGTTGCCGTCGCCTGGTTGCCCCAGCCGGACGCGGCGCGGATCACCAGCGGCACGGTGAACTGCCCGTTGAACATGTAGTGAATTTTCGCAGCGTGGTTGATGATGGCATCGAGCGCCAGAAAGGCGAAGTTGATCGTCATCATCTCGGCAACCGGGCGCAAACCTGCCATCGCCGCGCCGACTGCTGCGCCGGCGATCGCCATCTCGCTGATGGGGGTGTCACGCACGCGGCGCGGACCGAATTCGTCATACAGACCGCGCGTGACGCGGTGGGTTCCCTGCCACTTGCCGACTTCCTCGCCCATGATAAAGACCCGGTCGTCGTGCAGCATTTCCTCGTGAAGCGCGGCGCGCAGCGCGTCGCGCATGGAAACATTTCTCGCCATGCTTCTATCCCTGCCCGTTCACGTAGACATTCGCGATCAGATCTTCGTAGGTCGGCGACGGGCTGTTGACCATGAACTCGACCGACTCATCGACGATGCGCGTCGTTTCTTCCTCAATCCGGGCGAAATCGTCGTCCAGTTTCTTAAAACGCCGCGTGAGCTGCTCCCGCAGCACCAGGATCGGGTCGCGCTCACGCCAGACTTCCAGCTCCTGCCGCAGGTCTTCGCGCTCATCATACTGCTTGTCCGAGACGCCATGACCGCTGAAGCGATACGTCAGCGCTTCCATCAGCACCGGGCCATGTTCACGCGAATAGTCGAGCGCTTCCTTGACCGCCTCGTAGACCTCGACGACATTCTGCCCGTCCACACGGGGGCCTTCCTTCATGCCGTAAGCGATGGCGCGCTTGACCAGCTCGGTCTGCCCGCTCGATTCCTCGATGCGTGTGCCCATGCCAACCAGGTTGTTCTCGATCAGCCAGACGACCGGCAGGTTCCACACGGCGGACATGTTGAGCGCCTCATGGAAGTAGCCATTATTGGTCGCCCCATCCCCGCAGAAGCACAGAACGGCG
Organism: Anaerolineae bacterium CFX9; assembly: GCA_030263515.1. GTDB lineage: Bacteria > Chloroflexota > Anaerolineae > Aggregatilineales > Phototrophicaceae > Flexifilum. Next base: position 6,050 of record SZPD01000240.1, read on the forward strand.
TTCGGCTCGTCCATATAGCGGCACTTGAGCGCGATGCCGGTTGCCAGCGGCAGATGCCCGCCCACGATGGCATAGCCGCCCCAGAAATTATGCTCGCGCGAGGCGAGATGCATCGAGCCGCCCTTGCCGCCGCTGACGCCGGTGCGCTTGCCCTTCATCTCTGCCATGATCAGGTTAGGATCCACGCCGCGCGCGATCGCGATCCCATGATCGCGGTATGCCGTGATGACGTGATCATCCTCGCGCATCGCCTTGACTGCGCCCAGATGGGTCGCTTCGTGCCCACTGGCGAGGTGAAGGTAAACGCCCGTCAGCTTGCGCGCCGGGTCTTTTTCGTTGAAATACAGATGGTGGCACATATCCTCAAATTTGCGGATCAGCACCATCTCCTTGTACCATGTGAGCAGCGTCTCTCTGGAAAGAGTCGCGGTTCGCGTCGCCATGCGGACTCCTCGTTCTGCACCCGGCAAGCGCCGTGTGTGCCCCGGCATACAGCAAAAACTATCACAACTGCGGCTGAAAATGTGCGGATCATTCTACCGCAAACGATCCCGTGCTTCAAACACGGCGCGGACTGAT
>SZPD01000241.1 GCA_030263515.1 Anaerolineae bacterium CFX9
GACATTCTGCGCAATGCTATCATGTACAGCATGAAGGCGACACCGGTCGATGTGATCGCCCACTACAGCCCGAAGGATCATGCTGTTCAGATCGATGTGATCGACGAAGGCTACGGCATCCGCACGACCGAGGCTGAGCGCGTGTTTGCGCCGTTCGCCCGCGCACGACAACCGCAGATCATCGGCGAGTTTGGCTACGGGCTGAGCCTGTATCTGTGCAAGCACGAGATCGAAGCCATGAACGGGCGCATCTGGTTCAACAGCGAGGAAGGCGTCGGCACGACTTTCAGTATGAAGATCCCAGCGTGGCGCGATGAACAGGAAATTGAAACGATGGATGTGATGATCGTCGATCCCAACAGCTCCTCTTCCAGCGGCTTCTGATCAGAACCAGCCTGCCCCGCCTGGAGGAACCCTGTCCTGTACACAGCGCGCCTCTCCTGGAAGGTCAGGAGAGGCGTTTTTTATTTGAATGGAGCCGGAGGCGAAACGCATAACCGATGGAAAACCTGACACCGCAGTTCTTCGATGTCCTGATCCTCGTCGTCGTGGTGATCGGGCTTGTGTGGGCGGGCATACGCCTGCGAAAAGACTTCACGCGCCCACTGCCACCGCTCAAGCCCTACCAGCAGCCGCGCCGTCCTGAGACGAAGCCGACAAAGGAAAATCCGTCATGATCGATATCACGCTGATCCGGGAAAAACCGGACTGGGTCAAGGAACAGATCGGCAAGCTGTTTGATGAGGCCGCCCTGAGCCGCGTGGACGCCATTCAGGCGCTGGATGTTCGCCGCCGAAGCCTGCTTCAGGAAAGCGAGAGCATCCAGGCGGCGCGCAATCGTCTCAACAAGAGTGTGGGTATGCTGCGCGGCAGCAAAACGCTCGACGAAAACCAGAAACTGGCATTGGCTGCCACAGCCGCCGCCGCCATCCATGCGGGGGATTATGACCGCGCCGCGGCGTTGATCAGCGGGCAGGCAGAGGGCGAACTTGCCGTGGGAGACAGCGCCGCTTACGACAAGCTGAACGCCGCGCTCGGCTCACTGGGCAGCCGCGTCGAGGCGCTCAATGAGCAGATCCGGCAGGTGGACGCAGAACTGGAAGAAAACCTGCTCTGGATACCCAACCTGCCTCATGAGAGTGTGCCTGTCTTCGAGAGCGATGAGCATAACATCCCCGGCACGCCGCAGGGCCCACGGCGCAGCTATGACTTTGAACCCAGGGCACACTGGGATCTGGGTCCTGCGCTCGACATCATCGATTTTGACCGCGGCGTCAAGATCGTGGGATCGCGAGGTTATATCCTCAAGGGCATGGGCGCACGCCTTCAGCGTGCCCTGATCAGCTTCTTTCTGGACAAGGCACGGGAAAAAGGCTTCATCGAGCTGTATGTACCGTACATGGTCAAGGAAGACATGATGTATGGCGCGGGGCAGTTCCCCAAGTTCCGCGACAATGTTTATCACGATCAGGAAGCGGATCTGTACATGCTGCCTACAGCTGAAGTCGCCGTCACGAACCTGCATCGGGATGAGATTCTGGACGAAGCGGCGCTGCCGCTGTACTACGTCGCGCATACCCCCTGCTTCCGCAGGGAAAAGGTGAGCGCCGGGCGCGATGTGCGCGGCATCAAACGGGTGCATCAGTTTGAAAAAGTAGAGATGTACAAATTCACCACGCCGGAAACCAGCTATGATGAGCTGCAATCGCTGGTGACAGCCGCCTGCGATATCTGCGCCGATCTGGGGCTGCACTACCGCACGCTGGAAATTGTCAGCGGCGATCTCGGCTTCAGCGCCACCAAGAAATACGATGTCGAAGTCTGGTCGCCCGGCTGTGGCGAATGGCTGGAAGTCAGCTCGTGCAGCAATACCGAGGATTTTCAGGCCCGGCGCGCCAATATCAAATATCGCGCTGAAGGTCAGAAGCGCCCGCGTTTCGTCCACACACTGAACGGCAGCGGACTGGCAACGCCGCGCGTGCTGATCGCCATTCTGGAGAACTATCAGCAGGCGGATGGCACAGTCATCATTCCGGAAGTGCTGCGCCCCTATCTTGGCGGGCAGGACGTGATCCGTCCGGCACAGCGCTAGCGCAGATAGTCCAGCCCGGTGAGTGCGCTGCGGGCAATGCTGCTGATCACGTCATCAGGGTGATCTGCCGCCTGCTTCAGCGCCTCACCTCCGCGTGCCGGGTCGATCTGCGCCAGTCCAATCGCCGCCACATACGGGATCTGCTCATCCTTGTAACCCCGAAGCAGCACACGCTGAAGCGGACCGAAACTGCGCGCATCCCGCAGGTGCGCCAGCGCGTAAACAGCGCTGTGCCGCACTTCCCATGCCGGGTCGCCCAGCAGCGCGATCAGGGGATCAACCGCTTCTGGCGCGCCAATATCCCCCAGCACACAGCAGGCGCGCCAGCGCGCCTCAACCGGCAGGTTTCCACGTTGAAGGGCAGCGATCAGCGGCACAGCAGCTTCTCGTCCGGCTTCTATCAGGGAAGCCTCGGCACTCAGGCGAACCGCAGGGTCAGTATGATGCAGGTCTTCAATCCAGCGTTCAATCGTCATAGGGTATCAGTGAGGCGCTCTCCATCAGGGTATCAGATCAAGTATAGCGCGCCTCAGCGATAGATCACGTAACGCTCAAGAAATGCCAGCATTTTGCCGTAGTAATCGGCGATCGTCTCCGGCTTGCGGAAGCTGTGCCCTTCCCCGGCATACAGGTACAGCTCATGGGGTACGCCCTTCTCGCGCAGGGCGTCGGCGATCTGCTGGCTGTTTTCCGGTGGAACAACATGATCATCCAGCCCATGCGCCAGAAACAGCGGATCGCTGATCCGGTGCGCATGAAACACGGGCGAGCGTTCACGGTATTTTGCAAGCGCTTCTGGCAGCGGGCCGAGGATCATTTCTGAGTAGCGCGCTTCAAATTTATCCACCCCCGGCTTGATGAGCGAGAACTGATTCGCCACACCAGCGCGGCATACCCCCGCCGCGTAAAAACCGGGGCGCTCTACCAGCGACTGGAGCACCGCAAAACCTCCGGAACTGCTGCCGAGGATGACGAACTTTTCCGGGTCAGCCAGCCCCTGCTCGGCCAGCCATGACGCTCCGGACGCAGAATCAGCGACTTCATACACCCCCCAGTTTCCCCTGCCGAGGTCCTTGTATGCCTTGCCGTATCCCGTGCCGCCGCGATGATTGACCTGCAGCACCGCGAAACCCCGTGTGGCGAAAAACTGCATGTCGGCGGCATAAGTGGCGCGCGACTGGCTGGTAGGCCCCCCATGGACATAGACGATCAGCGGCGGCGCGCCGGGCGATGTATACCTCTCGCTCGCAGGGGGATAGTACAGCCCGTAAACGGGCTGTCCGTCCTCGCCTGTCCACCTCACAGGCTCTGCGAGGGACAATGCCGTCTTCGGCGTGATCTCCGGGCTGCTTCGGGCGATGAGCCGTGCCTGCCCCGCGCTTGAGCCGAATTCGACGGCGATCAGCCGCTCTGCCTGGTCGGTCGCTGATGCCAGCACAGAAAAGCGCTCATGAACAGGATCGACATGGATTTGCTGGAAATGCGTGTAATCGGGCAGGTCGAGCGTGACCTGCGTGCCATCGTGGATATTCACACTGACGATAGTGCCGAGCGTCTCTGCATTTCGGATCGCGAGCAGCCGCCGGCTGTCGTGTGTCCAGCCGTAAGTGCGCATCCCCTGAAGCCATGCCGGTATCCCGTATTCCGCCTGATCGCTCGTCAACTGGCGATGCTCACCCGTCGAGAGGTCGTAAACATACAACTGCCACCAGCCTCCGCGATCGCTGACATAAGCCAGGTATCGCCCATCGGGTGAAAAGGCGGGCTGAAAGATGGAGGTATCCTCATCGCCGGCAATCGTCTGCCGATCCGTGACGCGAAGTCCTTCATCCGTCACCTGAAGAGTCAGCAGCCGCAGTTCCGTGCCATCAAATGCCATGTTCGGCTGATTCCAGGCGACAAATGCGAGCTGGCTGCCATCAGGACTCCAGCAGGGCTGCATGACGAAATCACTTCCGCGCACCAGACGCTGAGGAAAACTGCGCTGATGCAGATCGACGACACTGATCCCATCGTCGCCATCCACGCTGTGAACAAAAGCCAGCCAGCGGCCATCCAGCGAGAGCGCCGGGCTGGCAGCCGTGCCGAAAGCAGGCGTCAGCGCAGAGGCGCGCCCCGCCCCTAGGGATTTGACGTAGAGGCGGCTGGAATCGCCGACAAAATACACGTTCCCGCCGGCCACGGTGAACTCGCCGCCGCCGTAAAACAGGCGTCCCCGAACCGACTGATCGCCCTCGGTGAGATCGCGGAGGGCGTCATCCACCGGATCATCAATGCGCCGCGCCACGAGTACGGTCTGCCCGGCGCGGCTTTCCAGCCATACCAGGGTTTCGCCATCGCCATCCCACTGCGCATCGCTGATCCGATTGCCCCCAGCCAGATGGCGCGGCTGGATCGGGCTTGCCCATGTGCCGAAGAGCGCGGTGTGCCTGTGCATCGATTTTCCTGCCCCATGCCTCGAAAAAGGTGATCGCCTTCTGCCCACCTGCAACAAAAAACGCCCGGCGTTTGCAGGGCGTTGAGGTGGCTGTGTGGGGCTGAAAGAATGTTTTTACAAAAAGTCTTTTGAGCGCCCCACACATGTAGTTTGTGTATCTGTGGGACAGTATAGAGAGAAGCGTGCCAGATGTCAAATATCTGTTTATCGGATTTTAACAGCGTTTTAATTGTTCCTTTGCGAACTATCGCTAATTGTATCGACAAATTCGCCTTCCTCACGGGAAGCTGAGGCAAACGGCGAAAATGTAAAACATTTCACACATAAGAAAGGCTTGTGTTCTACGCACAGTGAATCAACAGCGTTTATGATCAGATGAGTGCAGGATGAGCCTGGTCAGATTTTGCCGATTTTCAAATTCATACATTCTGCACAATTTACCGAAACGTTTTCGAGAATGATTTACCAGCGGCTGGTGAAAAAAACAGCCCTGAAGGCATTGAATGCAATCAGGGCTGCCGCCTGCGCTGTGGTGCAAAAGCGATCAGGCGTTCAGCAGCGCCAGATCCGTGTAGTGCTGCGCAACATTGACGCCCGCCGCTGTACCGGCAAGCGAGCGACGCGCCAGTTCGCTGCGGGGTGTGAAGCCAGAGCCGACGATTTCCACGATCGTGCCGTCGTCCGCCCACTCATAGAGCAGCCTGGCTTCGTCATCACGGCTCATGATGCAGCCATACGTGAACCGGCTGCCCACATTGTTACCCCCCAGGTAGGCTCCATTCGGCAAAAGCACCGCACCGTGGAAGCCATTCACCAGACCGGGAAAGACTTCATAGATACCCATGAACCAGTACATTTCCCACGTGCCGCACGAATTATCGCCGCACAATTCCACAGAACTCCCCCTGGCGGTCGGCGAGTGATTGAGAATCTGGTAGATGCCCGGTGAGGTCGGCGCGCGATCCATGCCGGAAGAAATCAGCCAATTGAAGACCAGTTGACCATTCTCATAAGCCCACAACTGCTGTGTATCGAGATCGACGATGATGCGCTTGTTCGGGATCGGGTCGAGCGGAACCACTGCATCCACCGATGGCAGGTTGATCTGATCCCCCGGATTGAGCAGCGCGTCCCAGTCTCGCGACGGGTTCGCCTGCTGGATCAGGTAGAACGGAACGCCCAGGTTACGGGCGATGCGATAGCCGGAGTCGCCGCGCTGCACTGTATAGGTCGATGTGCGATAGCGAATGCGCAGGTTGACCTCGCTTGCGCCGCGCGCGATCGCCTGTCTCATCTTCTCCATCGCGTCGGTAGGTTCAATGTAGCGCAGCGGGTCGATCTGGCGCAGGGTCTCGGTCTGCGCTTCAAGAAACGGAGCAAACGTTTCCTCTCGCAGGGTCAGCCCGTTGGCTCCCGCTTCGATCCAGCTTGTGAACGTATCCCGATCCGTTGACCAGGCGACACGCTGATCGCTGAACGGGTCATAGCCGTACAACTGGAACGGTCTCGACGCCAGCGCGCGCGCTTCTTCGATGTAGGGCTGTGGGTTGGTGACTTCCGGGCGCACCGGCGTCATCACCAGATCGAGCCTTCCACGATCAGCGACCAGCGCCAGATTCTGCGTCAGCGTTTCCATCGTCAGCGCAACATCCAGATAGCGCCCCTCGCTGCCCGGCACGCCGATCAGAACTTCGTTCACCCAGCGATAGCCCGCGTTATACGGATCGATCTTGATGATCTCGGTCATATCGAGCAGGGTGTTCTGCGCGCGCAGAATATCGATCGCGACGGTCGGCAGGATTTCCCAGCCGAACGGAATGCCACCCATGCCCACATCACGCGCCGCCTCCGCCGTCGCCCGCGCGTCCAGCCGCATCCCCAGTTCTGCCGGAGACAGCGACCACGAACGCTCGCCATCGACCAGTTCGATCTGTACGTCAGACCAGGCACGCTGAAGCGCTGTAGTCGCTTCGTCCAGCGTCATATCGCCCACATTGATGCCCAGCGCCCAGACGTTGGGGAAGATCCGCGCGCCGAAGACATGCGAGCCGATATAGA
>SZPD01000242.1 GCA_030263515.1 Anaerolineae bacterium CFX9
ATGAGGGCAGGAAGCACAAACGGAAAAGCCAGAACACCCCCCGGAGTCGCCACCGCCACCGCCGTGACCACGATGCCGACCAGGCTGGCGATCGCGCTGCTGGTGAAGTTGCTCATGTTGGCGCGGAACACTTCATCAAGATGATCGACCACCTGCCCGGTCGAGTATGTCTTGAGTTCTGCTTCGGCGATGCTGATCGCTTCCTGGAGCGCCTCTCGCTGCTCGGCATATACGCCGGCATCCATGCCCTTCAGTTCCTGTTCCATCAGGTCACGGAGCTGATTGAGTCTGTCGATGATGCTGCGCCAGTACATGCGGCTCTGATCGACGAGCGCGTTGACATACTCGCCTGAAGCCTCGTTGATATCCCGCAGCGCCCGTCCGATGACGACATCCTGAAACTCTGCCTGAAGCACATCGCGGTTGACAGGTCTGACCAGGCGGCGCGGCGAGAGATTTTCACTGATGAAATTCAGGCCGCGCGCCTTGAGTCCGTTAAACACCATGTCGATATCGGCTCTTGCGCCCTTGAGCTGTGCGGTCAGCCCGGCAGACTGCTTCTCCAGTTCCGCCTGAAGATCGCGCACTTTTGCCGTGTCAACCATGACCAGATCGGCTTTGCCCTTCACCGTGTCCGCGTATCTGCGCACAATCCGCTCGGCGAGATCAAGCTGTGCCAGCAGCTTCTGGCGAGCAGGCGGCGCTTCAGCAAAAACTCCGCGCAGATGCGCCTTTACCGCATCGATGCCATCAGCGCCGGTCTCATGGCTTGGGGGAACGCCAAGCTTGCGCGCATTAAGGGCTTCGCGAGCAGATACCATAAATATCAGGGGACGTATGCCCAGCAGTTCATCAACCTGTCGCTCCACAAAACGCCGCACGTCAGCCCGTTCTGAGGGAGACAGCAGATCGACCTGATTGACCACCACGATCATCTTCTTGGCAAACTGCTGCGCCAGTTCCATGTACTGGCGTTCCGTTTCGCCAAAGGCGCGCTTGGCCGAGATCAGGAAGATGACCAGATCGCTGCGGTGGAGAAAGGTCTTGGCAATCTTCTCGTGCTTCTGGAAGACAGATCCCGTGCCCGGCGTATCGACAAGCGCCACACCCGGCGCGCCGGTATCAGGATGTCCCCACTCGCGGATGGCTTCATCGCGCACGGTGGGTTTGCGCTGCGGCGTCTCGGCAAAGCGCACCAACTCGATCATCTCTGTCGTCGGCGTGATGCCGGTCGGCAGCAGTTCATCACCGAGCAGCGCATTGATAAAAGTGGATTTGCCTGCGTTGAACTCGCCGATCACCACGACCAGAAAGAAAAGTTCACGCAGATCATGGCTGACATCGCGCAGGCGCTGCCGATCTTCCTGGGCGCTCTCGCCCATCTCCGAGAGCGTCTCGGCAATATCGCTGATGAGCCGTATTTCCGACTCCCGCAGCGCGGCAAGCGCGCCGTCAATCGTGGTGACAGGGGGATTGAGTGTCACGTTCCATCCTTTCAGGCGATCTCAGCGCAAAAGCTCGGTCAGCTCACGCTCGATCGTCACGATGTTTTGCTGCGCCGTCTGCAGGCGCGTCATCTGTTCGTTCTGAATGGCAGTCTGCGCCTCGATCAGCCGAGTCAATGGCGACACGGCATCCCGTCGCAGGCGCATTCCGTATTCAACCTGCTTGTCTGCTGCGCGCGTCAGCACGTCAATATAACGATTGGCGAGCTTTGCAAGCCGATTCTGATAGGACAGCGCCAGCCATCGCCCACGCAGTGGAAGCACAAGCGCGCCGGCAGCGGCAAGGATCAGCAGCAGCGGAACCAGCACCACTGCCAGCGGCGTCCCCTCTGCGGACTGCGGATTCCAGATCAGGACGAAGATGACGAAGATCAGCATCAGGACGATCCAGCCGCCCAGATAGAGCAGCGTATTGCGAAACATCTGCTCAAGGCGGTCGGTTTCAAGGATCTTGGCTTCGTCCTCAAGATTCTCAAGCTCAGTGCGGACCTCCTGCAAGGCTGTACGATCATACGTCATCGGTGGTTTCACATCACCGATCACCTTGTCGCGGATCGTCGGCGGCAGCGCCTCGATTTCCCTGCGCGCATAATTGACGAGCGCCTCTGTATCCTGAATATCCTTGCCTTCAAGGCGCGGCGCGAGTTTGCCAACCGCATCCGGCAGCGAGAGCAGCGGTTCATACACCTTGCGCTCATCGAGAACCGGCCGCGCATACAGGCTGCCACGCCCGGAACGCAAAATGCCCGCGACGCCAACCAGCTCTGCCAGCCCGCGCATAACTGAGCGCGGCGCATCCGGCAGGCGGAAGAACGATCGGATAGCCTGCGCACCCCGGTCAGCAGACTCGGTAAAGTGGGCGCGCACTTCTTCCGTGATGTCGCGGACGGCTTTTTCCTGCTCACGTTTATAGGCGGCAAGCTGTCCCTCAACATTGGCAGCGATGCCTGCATAGGCATCCAGCGCCGCCTGATTTTCGCGGACAGCCGCCAGCGCCGCCTGATGCGCGTTCTGGACGATCTGAAGCGGCGTCTCCAGCTTTTGCCGCAGCCGCGCCTTGTCATTCAACTGTTCATCGACGAAGCGTTCCAGTTGTTCAAGACCACTGGCAGACCACAAAGCCGGGTCGATGCTGCCGTCCGGCTGCCGCGCCGACTGCCCATGACGCGCCGACATCAGCCAGACCTGCGGCTTATAGCCGAGATGATCCTGACTCTGCTCAAGGACGTACTGGCGCACCGCCTCTGCTTCCTGCGCCGACAGCAGATCCACCTGATTGATGACGATGATGACCGTCTTGCCATATTCCTTCAGCAGGCGAAGGTATTCCAGATTCTGGCGCGTCATCGCCTGTGTCGCCAGCATGACCATGAGAACCGCATCGCTGCGATGCAGAAATCGCCTCGTCGTCGCCTCATGTTCGCGGAAGATGGACTCCAGCCCCGGCGTATCGACAAAACTGACTTTTTCCAGCAGCGGCGACGGGTGAAAGACCGTATCGATCTCTCCACTGCGCATGTGCTGCGCCTGTTCGCCGTGGCGCAGCATGGTGATCCGGTCGGTCGTTGGCGTAGGGCCTACCGGAAGCAGCGCCTCTCCGCCCAGCAGGGCATTGATCAGGCTCGATTTGCCCGAACTGAAGGGGCCGACAAAGACCATCAGATACGGATGATCGGCGTGGAAGAGCGCATCCCGCATCTGTGTGACTCGTTCTTCGCCAAAGCCATCGATCTTCGGCATCACTTCGAGGAGATCATTGATCAGCTCATATTCGCGGCGGCGCAGCCGTTCATAGTTCGTCGCCAGCCTGGTTTCCTTGTCTGCGATCACGTGGTCCTCATTCTGTGTCGTGTACGCTTTCCTGATATACTTTACACCGGATCATGCCTGAAAGATGAGACCCAATGCCTGATGATCTGTTATCGCTTCCCTCAAACCGGGAGGCTGACCCCCAAAGCCGCGCGCTGACACTGACTCTGGCGCTGGATCAGATTCGCGACTCTCTCGACGAAGACGAAAACCCGCAGCGCATGTTCGATGCGGTCGTGCGGCTGCTGCGCGATCAGTTTTCGGCGGATGCCTGTGCGGTGGTCCTGCTGACCGAAACCAGCGCGGATGAGATCGACGCCGTGGCAGCAATCGGCATGCCTCAGGGAGCAGCGCTTGATCTGTGCCGCGCGGCCATGGCGCAGCACACACCGGGCGCTATCGAGAATCCCTATGTGACGCACGCCATCGGCAATCAGATCGCCCTTCGGGATACGCCTTTGGGTGGGCTGATCCTCGCCCGCAGTGACTCCCCTTTCACCGCGGACGAAATCGCCCTGCTGGAGATTGCCGAGCGGCAGATTGACAGTGCCATCCTTCAGGCGCGCACCATGTCCAAGCTGATGCAGCGCAACCGTGAACTGGAAGCTATTTATCAGGCGGACAGCCTGCGCGATACTATCGACAGCGAACGAGCGCTTCTGCGCGGCTTCGTCAAGCTGATCGCAGAGTGTTTCAATGCAGAAACGACCCTCATCTTCACCACCGACAGCCATCAGTTCATCGACCGGCGCGGGCTGACCCACGCCGCCCTCCACGAAATCCGCGCCGCCGCTGAACAGATCACCATTCCGCAGGTGATCCCGTCTCCCCACGGCTATACTGAAATGGTACTGCTGGCTGCGCCTTTCATCATCGCAGGCGAACGAATCGGGGCAGTGGTTGTCGGGCGGGCAGATCTCTTCACAGTGGCTGATCACCGGCTGATGTTTGCGCTGACGAGCCAGATCGACAGCGCTATCCACGAACTCAGGGAGCGCAGCAGCAGCGACATACTGCCTTCTGCCGGAATGTCTGGCATCATCGAAAATGCCTCGGTGCGCTATGTCGATAACCGCCTGTTTGCTGATGATATTTCAGTGGCAGAAATTGCAGCCGCAGCAGGCACGCCGGTTTACGTCTACAGCCTGCGGCGCATCCTGCAGCGCCTGCATGAGGTACGCAGCGCTTTTGATCAGCTTCAGCCGGAGATCGTTTTCAGCGCGCGAGCGAACGGTAATCTGGCTGTGCTGCGCGCTGTGCAGGAAGCCGGCGCTGGCATCTGCTGTGTGAGCGGCGGCGAGATCTTTCGTGCGCTGCGGGCAGGCACGCCGCCGGAGAAAATCGTGTTTGGCGGCGCGATCAGGACGAGCGAGGAACTGGATTACGCTGTCAGGGTGGGTGTCGGCTGGATCCATGTGAACAATGCCGGGGAGATCGACCGGCTGGAAATGCTCGGTGAACGCTATGGCAAAACAGTTCGCGTGGCGCTCGTCTGCCATCTTCGCAGAGAACACCTGCACAGCAGAGAAAACAGCCTGCCTTTCGGCATGAGCGATGACGAAATCCGGCAGATTCTGCCTCGCATGGTGGCTTTGAGGCACGTCCGGGCTGCGGCCATCCGGGCCGCGGGCGCGCCGGATACCCTCGACGAAGCCATCGCGCAGGTTCGCGGACTGCTCAGCGAGTATCCGCAAATTCAGACGATCTGCATGGGGGAAGATTTTCTGTCCGGACAGGACGAAGCAGATGCTGTCGAAAGGCTCTCATCATCGTTCAGGAATTATCATGTCATTCTGGAACCCGGCAGCTCCCTGATTGCAGATGCAGGCATCCTTGTCACGCGCGTTGAATCGCTCAGGATGATCCATGAAGGAGCGGAGACTCGCAGATTCGCCTTCGTCGATGCGGCCGCCGGCGAGCGAAGGCATTCCGCACTGTCTGCGGCACAGCAGCGCCTCTTTTCCATCGCACCCGTGATAGCCTCAGCGGCTGCCCAGCATGTATACACCATTATGGGGACTACGGGTCTGCCCGATGATATCTGGGAAGATGGCATCTGGCTGCCAGAACTGTCAGAAGGCGATCTGCTGGCTGTTTCTGGCTGTGGAGCATATGGCATGGGGATGGAAAACAACTTCCATGCCCGCAGCCGCCCGGCGGAAGCGACTATCGCGGCAGATGGCAGAACATGGCAGATTGCCCGGCGGCGGGAAACGTGGGAAGATCAGGTGCAGTGGGAAACAGGAGATTAAAAAAACCCGGCTCAAAGACCGGGTTCGCGTGGTGATGATAGGATTTGAACCTATGACCCTACGATTATGAGTCGTATGCTCTAACCACTGAGCTACATCACCAAAAAAAGTAGCGGGGGTAGGACTCGAACCTACGGCCTCCGGGTTATGAGCCCGACGAGCTACCACTGCTCTACCCCGCATCGTATGTAAGGCATGTTATCATCCGGGTAGGGACGTGTCAAGGCTGAATACCGTTCATCACGCGAAATTGACACGCTCATAACCTGCGTCTCTCCCCTAACCGAGCAGCAGATCTCCCTCTGGCTCACGATCAGCCATTACCTTCTTCAGCTCAAGCACCTGGTCTCTTAACAGCGCGGCTTTCTCGAACTCAAGCGCCTTGGCAGCCGCCTTCATCTCCGTTTCCAGATCTTTGATCATGCGGTGCAGCTCATCCTTGGGCAGCGCCGACAGCACAATCTCACCACCCTGCGCCGCCAGCCCTTCCTCCACCACAGACGCCCTGACGCGATCGGTCAGATCACGTACCTGCTTGACGATCTGCTGCGGCGTAATCCCATGTTCCACGTTATGAGCATGCTGGATGGCGCGCCGGCGTTCCGTTTCATCGATGGCACTGCGCATGGAATCCGTGATGCGATCGGCGTACATGATGACCAGCCCTTCCAGATGACGGGCAGCGCGTCCGATCGTCTGGATGAGCGCAGACTCCGAGCGCAGGAAACCTTCCTTGTCAGCATCAAGGATCGCCACAAGAGACACTTCCGGCAGGTCCAGCCCTTCGCGCAGCAGATTGATCCCCACCACACAGTCGTAAACGCCGAGGCGCAGATCGCGCAGGATTTCGATGCGTTCGAGCGTATCGATCTCGGCGTGCAGATGATGAGCGCG
>SZPD01000243.1 GCA_030263515.1 Anaerolineae bacterium CFX9
TGAAGGTCGCCGTCGGCTCGTCGGTCGGCGTGTTGGTCGGCTCCGGCGTGAAGGTCGCCGTCGGCTCGTCGGTCGGCGTGCTGGTCGGCTCCGGCGTGAACGTCGCCGTCGGCTCATCGGTCGGCGTGTTGGTCGGCTCCGGCGTGAAGGTGGCCGTCGGCTCATCGGTCGGCGTGCTGGTCGGCTCTGGCGTGAAGGTGAGCGTTGGCGTCGCGGTTGGCTCTGCGCCGAACAGATCGAGCGTGAACGTGACCCCGGTCACATCACGATTGGCCAGCGAGATCGTGATCGTCGTGGCTCCGGCGAACGTGCTGCTTTCCTGCCAGTACTCCTGATTGTAGAGGGTCGTATCGCCGAAGCAGTCTACCCCCGGCACGACCACGATATAACTGGTGTCCAGCGGCAGACCTGAGAAGAAGACCTGTCCGTCACTGTTTGAGCAGCCAGTCCACTGATCGAGCTGCGTGATCGGGTCGAGCAACTGCACACGAACATCATCGAGCGGCGTCACCCCGTCGGCGGCGTAGACCGTCGTCAGGATCGAGCCTGCCAGCGGCAGCGTGATGCTGATGTTGGCGGTGGTATTGCCCGCTGTCACGATGACATCCGCCGCGCTGGAGAAGTCTGGCGTGCCATCGTAGTACGTCAGCACGTTACCGCCCGCGCTGGCATTGACGGTGTAGGTTCCAGCCGGGACATCAATGCTGTAGAAGCCGTTCCCGTCTGTGCTGGTGAAGTAGAAGTCGAATGTCGTCTTTTCCTGCACGCCCACAAAAGCGCCGCCGATCGGCGTCACACCGTCCGCATCGTAGATCGTGCCCGTGATCGTACCGCTGCCGGCGCTTCCGCCGGAGAGCGTGAAACTGATCCCGTTGATCACCGGCGTGCTGAGCGTGAATGTCAGCGGCGCAGCGCCTGCGGCATCCGGAGAGTTCAGGTAGTATTCCGTGTCATAGCCTGTCGTGCCACAGCCGAATTCCGGCGCTTCTGCGCGGATGATGATCGGGATGTTCAGCGGCAGATCGTAGATCTCGTAAGCGCCGCCGCTGTCGGTGCAGGCTCCTCCCAGCGCCAGCAGGTTATCCTGCCGCAGCGCATTGACCGCAATCCCGCCGATCGGGCTGATGCCGCTTTCATCGTAAACGTTCCCCGATACCGTTCCGAGCGGATCGAGGAAGAAATCGGCGACGATGCTGCCCCCCGCGGACAGACTCACCACGTCCGGCGTTGACGGCTGGTTGTCGAAGTATTCGCCGACGAAGCCCAACCCTTCCGCGCGGAGGGTGTAGCTGCCGGGGCGCAGATTGACGCTGTACTGTCCGTTGACATCCGTGATCAGCGATGCCGCGATATTGGAGGTGATCGCATCGCGGATGGTGACCGTGCGATCGACCACTGGCGGATTGCCTGCCGCGTTCGAGAGCACCGTCCCGCTGATCGTGCCGCCGGGTTCCAGATAGAGCGTGATGCCGCTTGTGTTCGAGCCGGCAAATGCCGAGACGGGCGCGGCGTAGAACCACTCATCGGCGTTGGCGTAAAATTCTTCGGCATAGCCCGCCGCTAACCCGCTGACGCGGTATGTGCCCGGCGTGACATCGCTGAAGATGAAGTTCCCGCTGCTGTCGGTGGTAGTGGTCGCAAGGACTACCACGGGCGCGTTGTTGCTCCACAGCCGGACGGTCGCCCCGCTGATCGGGTCGAGCGTATTGTCGTCATACACTGCACCGGAAATCGACGCCGGCGTGTTTGCCAGCGTGAAGCTGATGCCGGAGACGATCGGGCTGGACAGGGTGGCGCGGATAGGAGTCGCGCCCGCAAAATCCGGGCTTTCCTGCCAGTACTCAAGCTGGACGATCCCCGTCGGGAAGGCGCAGCTGCCATCCTGTCCGTTCGTCGCAACGTAGTAATCGGTCTCGTACTGCGGGAGAGACAGGGTATACGTGCCATCGAAACCGGTGCAGGTGAAAATGATCTCGCTGCCAAACTGGTCATACAGATAGACTGAGGCATCTGCCAGCGGATTCATGCTGTCATCGTAGACCGTTCCGGTGACGACAGGACGCGGCGTGAGCTGCATGTTTGCGGTGAAGCTGCTGCTCACTGTCACGACAATCGGTGTCGCGCTGTTCAGGCTGGGGGCATTGTCATAGAACTGGGTCTGATAGGCGAACGACTGGGCTGCCACGCGGTAGGTTCCCGGACGCAGTGAGGCGCTGTACTGTCCATCCATATCCGACTGGACGCCAAAGACTGCGAAGCCGCCCGCATCAAAGAAGGTGATGTCTGCAAAGGGGACCGGGGCGCTCGTGATCACATCGGTCAGCGTCCCGCTGATCGTGCCGTAGGCATCCAGCACGACGTTGATCCCTGTGACGGTGCTGTCCGGCAGAAGCGTCACAATCGTCGCGCTGCCGATGCTGACTGCGTCCTGGTAGTACTCGCCCGGATACAGGCTGTCCGTCACATAGATCACATAGTCGCCGGAGAACTGGCTGCTGAAGGCATACTGCCCCAGCGCATCAGTGAAGGTCGAATCCACCAGGTTAAAGCTCGCGGTCAGAAGCTGAACCTGAGCATTCTCTCGTGGGGTCACGCCGTCCGGCAGGTAGACCGTGCCGCTGATGCCGCTTGTGCCCGGATCGGGATCAAGCGTGAAGTCGATGCCGCTCTGCGCGGGGCTTCCGGTCGTCAGCGTGATCGGCGTCGCGCCGGCAAAGGTGGCGCTCTCCTGCCAGTATTCGCTGACGAAGCCGCCGGGGCCGCCGCAGTCGCTTCCGCCGATCGCCCGCACGATGACGGGGAGTCCGATCGGGACATACGCGATCTCATACTGACCGCTGCTCCAGTCGCCACAGGTTCCGGTGATCCTCTCGCCGGTGGCAGCCAGATACAGGCGCACCTCAGAGGAAATGATGTCGCTGCCAAAACTGTCGCGCACTGTCCCGCTGATCACCCCGATGCCGGGCAGCGCCACATCGATGCCCGTGACGGAGTCATCGGCTGTCACGACGACGGGGGTCGCGTTGGCGACAGAGAACACACCCGGATACCACAGGTTCACATGATCCGGGCCGCCCGCGTTCATGTAATAGCTGCCCGGACGCAGGTAAATGGTGTAGCCGCCGAAGCTGTCTGTGGTGGTCTGGAAGAACAGCATGCCGCCGGGGCTGTCGCTCGGCATAAAGGTGACTGTGGCATCAGCGATTGGGGAGCCTGTGTTGTAGTCGGTGATCTCACCGATGACCAGGCTTCCGGCGTCGAGGTTGATCGTGATCGTCTCGGCATTGCCGCCGGCGATCTCGATGGCGGTGGCGGCAAATGCGTTGATCTGATCCTGATAGTATTCGATCGGGTGACTGAACGAGTTGACCCTGATCTGATAGTAGCCATCCGGCAGCAGCGTGAAGCTGAACTCACCGCTGGCGCTGGTCAGGGTCGTCTGGTACGGCATAAACATATCGAAATCGCGGTAGAGCGTGATTTCCGCGCTGCTTGCCGGCGTCACGCCATCCGGCTGATAGACCGTGCCGAAGATCGCCCCGCCCGCCGGGTTGAAGGTCGCCGTCGGCGTCGGCGTGTACGTCGCCGTCACTGCGGGGGTGCTGGTCGGAGTCGCTGTATCCGTCGGGGGCGGCGTGGGTGAGGGCGTGGGTGTGCCGCCCGCATAATTGACGACGAAATTGATGCCGGCGATATTCGGCGATCCGCTGGTCAGCGTGATGGTATCCGCCAGACCGGGAGACGGCTTGTCATCGTAGTATTCGGTGTCGTATGCCGGGTTCGCGCCGGTGCAGTCCTGATCGCCGCTGATGAAGATGGCGACGGGGACATCCAGCGGCACGCTGAAGACCCGGTATGCGCCTGAGGCATTAGTGCAGGCATAGCCGAACTCATAACCCGGCGCATAAGCGGACACGCGCACGTTCTGGAGCGGCGTCACGCCGTCATAGTCGTAGACTGTGCCATCGACATAGCCCGCCGCTGCCAGCTCAAAGTCGATGCTGATCGACGCGCCAGCGCCGACGGTGACGACATCCGCATTCGACAGCAGCGTCTGATTGTTGTGGTACTCGTTGATGTAGCTGAGCGCAAACGTCGTTCCGATCTTGTAATCGCCCGGCAGCACCGTCACGCTGTAGAAGCCTGTCATGAAATTCGAACCCGTCGTCGCAACCACCTGATCGGTCGCCGCGTCGTAGACGGTGATCGTCACACCCAGCGGCGAGCCGCCCGTATTGGTGACCACACCGCTGATCGTGCCGCCCGTGTTCATCACGGCATCGATGCCGGTGACCATCGACGAGCCGACCGTGACGACATCCGCATTGGCAAACAGCGGCTCGTCGTCGTAATACTCAGCGGGGTAACCCGCCGCGGCGAAACGCACCAGATACGATCCGACCGGCAGGTTGATAGCGTAGCTGCCGCTGCCGTCTGTGGTGGTGGACGTGAAAAATGCGCCGCTGCTGGTCAGGAGGGTGACGCCCGCGCCGCTGATCGGCGTCACGCCGTCCGGCTGGTAGACCGTGCCGCTGATGCCGCCAGACACATTGTCAAAGACGAAATCGATCCCGTTGAGTTCCGGCGCGGCTTCAGACAGGAACAGGTTGGTCGCTTCGCTGAACGTGAAAACGTTATCATAGAACTTGTCGTAATACGGCAGCGGTGTCATTCCGCAGGCCGTATTGCCTTCCAGCAGCAGCTTGATCGGCACGCCCAGAGGAAGCCCCTGAATCGTGTACTCGCCGTCTGAATTCGTGCAGATGCCGATCTGGTAGGCGTTGTTGTAGTAGGGATAAATGACGGCGTTCTGGACGGGTGTCACGCCGTCTGGCGCGTAGACCGTACCCCGGATGACGCCGCCTGTGCTGAGCGTAAAATCGATGCCGCTTACCGGCGTGCCCGCTGTGACGGTGATGATGTTGCCCGCGCTGAAGTTCGGCTGGTTCAGGTAGTATTCCTGCTGATAGCCGCTCGCGCTCGCATAGGCTTTGTAGCTGCCGGGGCGCAGGTAGATCTCATAATCTCCGGTCTCGCTGGTGAATGCCTGCCCCTGATAAATGTTCGACAGGTCGTAAAAGCTCACACCGGCAAATTCGATCGGCGTTACGCCGTTGCTTTCGGTCACCGTCCCGCTGACGGACACGCCTTCATCGAGGATGATGTCGATGCCGGTGAGCGTGCTGCCGCCGCTGATCGTGATCACATCCGCCGCGCCAAATGTCGGGCGATCCTGATACCACTCGTCCGGGTAACCGAACATGTCTACACGGACTTTGTAGCTGTCGTCCTCAAGAGCGGTGAAGACATATTCGCCGTTGGCGTCCGTGAACGTATCCGTGACATAGAAGCCGGTGCTGTAGAACAACTGCACCATCGTGAAAGCGACCGGCGTCGTGCCGTCCGGCTCATAGACCGTGCCGCTGATGCTGCCGGTCTGCGCGTGGGCGACCGGGGGAAAAGCCGTGCTGAGGATGATTCCGAAGGCGATGAGAACGGCAGCGGGGAGCAGACGCAAAAAAGACCTCATGAACACTCTCCTTGAGAGATGAACGGGTGTGCTGGGGCAAAGTTGTTTTGACGAATTGGGACGATGAGAACTTTAGCAGCGTTCGTACTATAGCCAGGATTTTCTGCTATGGCTTGCTGAAAGACGGCGGAAACACAAATCTTAATCAACTTTGTACACACTTCGTAACGAACATTACAGAATCGCAGGGTATCGAGCAGCGGATACGCGAACTGCGGCTGAAATGTGACATCTATACTGTCAAAACACGCCGCGCGTCATTACCCGTTCAGGCGGCGAACATGGGACACTGGAACCAACAGCATTCTGCGATCAGCGCGCCTGCGGGCTGGCGCTGACGCAAACCCGGAGTTCAGGAGAGAAATCCCATGATTGAAGCGCCCATGAAATCGCCCTCTGCGAAGAAACGCGGTTCCACCCCGGAAGCCGCGGTGCGGAAGTGGGTTTATCTGTTCGATGAAGTGGCTGAGGCGGAGAAGGCAGTCGGCGGCTCCTGGGACAAGGTGCGCGCCCTGCTGGGTGGCAAAGGCTCTGGTCTGGCGGATATGACGCGCGCCGGTGTGCCGGTTCCGCCGGGATTCACCATCACCACCGAAGCCTGTAACAGCTACCTGGCAAACAACGGTCAGCTTCCTGATGGCGCGTGGGAACAGGTGCTGCAGGCGCTGCGCACCGTCGAGGAAAAAGCGGACAAGCATTTCGGCAGCCCGGATAATCCGCTGCTGGTCTCGGTGCGTTCGGGTGCAAAGTTCTCGATGCCGGGCATGATGGACACGGTGCTCAACCTCGGCATGAACGACTCGATCGCCGAGGCGATGGTGCACCTGACCGGAGATCCGCGCTTCGTCTACGACTCCTATCGCCGTCTGGTGCAGAT
>SZPD01000244.1 GCA_030263515.1 Anaerolineae bacterium CFX9
CGCCCATGCCTGCGCTGATGCTGGGGATCACGCTCGGCGCGTGGACGCTGGTGCGCCCCCTGCTGGCAAATGAACACCGCGTGCCGAGAATGACAGGCGCGAGCGTGTTATCTGCGCTGGGCTTGCTCTGGCTTGGTCTGTCGCTCAACGGTTGGGTGCTGATGCCGGATCACGGCCCGCAGCGCCCAGCTCCAGGCATGGCATGGCACGCCATCGAACTGCTCTACCAGCAGATGGGAACCACCCTGCGCGAGGATTTCGGCGTGACCCGCGCGACGCGCGTTGCATCAGGGGATATCGGCGCGGTCGGGTTTTTCAGCGGAGCAGCGATCGTCGATACGGTCGGGCTGGTCACGCCGGAGCTGACCCGCTATTACCCGGTTGATCCGGCGCTGATCGCAGAGGGGCAGAATTACGCCATCCCGCCCGCGCTGATCGCAGATACGCAGCCGGATTTCCTGGTGACGATGGAGGCGTTCATCCGGCTTGGGCTGGCGCAGGACGAAGCATTTCTGAGGGATTACGCGCTGGTGCTGGAGTATCCGACGACGTTTTACGGAACGGGGATGCAGCTCTGGCAGCGCCGGGAATGATTGATTATGTGCAGGAAACCTTCCTCGCGGAGAAAATGAGCCAGAAGGACAGATCGAAGGAGAGTGAGCGATGGCCGCCACAGGCAGAAAAAAGCTGACGGAGCAGCACAACGTGCCCGAACATGATTTCCCGAAAAGCATCGGACGCCCGGCAACCAGTGCCCTGTTAGCAGCAGGTTATACGCGCCTTGAACAGCTAAGCAAAGTCAGAGAGGCTGACATTAAAGCGCTGCATGGTGTGGGTCCGAAGGCGATCAACATTCTGAAGCTAACCCTCGCCGAAAAGGGATTATCCTTTGCCGAGAAATAGCGGCGAAAAACGAGAGATTTCTGCGGGATTACAGAGCCATGACAGCGCTGAATGTATGAAGGATTGAACAGACTTTCGAACTGCTTCCATGAGAGCCAAATCCAACTGGAGACTCGGCGCGAATTGCGGTACACTTCGTGACCATTCGCACAAGCGCTCATCTGCTGGAGGCACGTCTTATGGCGACGGACTCGCGTTCCTGGTTTTACACCACGCCCCAACCGCGCCCATATTTCATCGAAGAACGGGTCAACCACACGCTCTGGAAACACCGGCTGGCGAACATCCATATGGTCTGCACCCATGCCGAAGTGCCGATCCGCATGGAAGGGCGCTGGCAGAACGAACTGCCGGTCGAGTTTGAGTGGCAGCCCGGCAAGTATTTCATTCTGCGCACCGGGGATGAGAGCAAGGAGATCATCGGCGTGATGCGCCAGATCCTGATGATGCGCCCCGTCCTGATGTATCAGGACAATGAGGGGATGTACGTCACCGAATGGCATACCGACGGCGGAGAGGCGCGCTGGCGCGAACTTCAGGGACAGCCTGCGTATCAGGGTCTCAAGCGCCTGCGCCGCTGACGTGCATCGTAAGAGAAATTCATCACAAGCCGTCTGCGCAGTGACTGTGAAAGACGGCTTTTTGCTGTGAATCTGAGGAGTTTCGGATGGCTCAGGTAAAAATTTCGCTCGAAGGCAGTCTGAAAACGACCATTCAGGCGCGTGATGTGGTGTTTTATGCGGATGAACCCGTTGATGACGGCGGGACCAATGAAGGGCCCAAGCCGACGGAAATGCTGATGGCGGCGCTGGGGGCCTGCGCCGCCATCACAGCACGCCTGTATGCTCAGCGCAAAGGCTGGAATCTGGAGGGCGTCGATGTCGAAGTCGAATGGCAGAAGGTCGCCCGCGCAGACTATCCATCCTACCAGGGCGACTCAGACTGGGTGAATGATTTTCAGCAGCGGATCACCTTCCACGGCGACCTGAATGCGGAACAGAAGGCGCGCCTGCTTGAAATTGCCGGCAAATGCCCGGTACACCGCATTCTGACGCAGCCGAACTTCATCACCGAAACCCTGGTCGAGGAAACGCCGGCCGCGGCAGATGTGCCGCCGTCCAGCTAGCGCACCTGCGCTGTCAGATCGATGCGCCCACGATAGCCGCCGTCAGAATGAGTCAGCAGGACGGTATATGCGCCCGCAGTCGGGGCCTGGAAATTTTCGATCACGCTGGTGAACTGCCCCAGCACCTGATCATCGTTCGCGGCGACCGGCGTGCCATCCGGAGCCAGCAGCAGCAGCAGCGGATCGGAACGATTATTGGCTGAAACTGCGCTGAGCGTGACGGTCTGCCCCGCTTCGAGCACCAGCGGATAGCGAAAGACACGCCCATCGTCCATATCTGCGATGACGGGCAGATTGCTGAAGAGGAAGTCCCCCTCAAACGACGCCAGCGTGTTCAGCTCTACATAGCGGGCAAAATCGGCCAGTGCCGCCGTATCCTGTCCCATTTCGTCATAGACCACAGCACGGCTGAGATAGGCAAGCCGGTAATTCGGATTGATGGCGATCGCCTGTGTGAAATCGGCGATGGCGGCGGCGTAATCATTCTGCTGACCGTAAGCCAGCCCGCGATCATAATATGGCTCTGCGTAAGCGGGATCGAGGCTGATCGCAGTGGTGAAGCGCTCGATCGCCTGCGCATAACGATTCTGCGCCAGAAAGACAACCCCCATGAAGTAGTAGCTGCGCGCATTCGTCGGGTCACGCTGGATCGCCTGGTTGAGGTGGATCATCGCCTGGTCGAAATCGCGCGTCTGGGCATAGGTGGAGCCGATCAGCGCATAGACATCGGCATTTTGCCCACTGAGCCGGATCGCGTCGGCGAAGTCATCTGCCGGAGTCAGGCGATCGCCCAGATACTGATTGGATGATCCGCGAAACAGCAGGGCAAAAACGTTGGAAGGATCGAGCGAAAGGATCGCCTGATAGTCTGCCAGGGCCTGATTATCCTGCGCGTCTGCCCACAGCATCAGCGCGCGCACCATATAACTGCGCACATCATTCGGGTTGGCGCTGATCTCAAAACTGACCGACTGCAATTCCATATCAAAGACCGGGCGGGCGTAATCCCGCAGCGCATTGGCATCCGAGACAGCCTGCACAAAGCGCCCTGCGAACAATGCTGCGCGCATCCGGCTGGCGTAAGCGTTGTAGTTAGCGGGGTCCTGAATGATCGCGCAGGTAAAAGCCGTGATGGCGGCTGGATAATCCTGCGCTGCCAGCGCGCTTGTGCCTGCGGACATCGGATCGGGTGCGCACGATGGCTGCGCGCCGCCCGCCATCGTAAACAGAGACAAAAACATGATCATCAGCACAATCACCGCTGATGCCTTGAAGTACCGCATGTTCAGAAGTTCCTTACGGTCAACGACTCTCATCCTGCGTTCGTTCTACGATTCAGTGTAGTCTCAAAATGGCGAACAACCGCTTAAGCCTTCAGAACATATGACAACGATCACCCTACGCTACTGCTGATTGTTGACGCAGCGCGGCAATCTCGGCTTCGTCAAAGCCCGCCATCCGCAGCACCGCGTCGGTGTGTTCCCCATAGCCCGGCGCAGATGTCAACGGCATTCGATCAGCGTCCATCCGAACAGGGGTGCGAACAACAGGCAGCCCGTGATCATCCTGCATCAGGATGCCGCGTTCACGCACTCCGCTGTCCTGCATAAGCGCCTCTGGTTTGTGTACCACCGAGAAACAGCAGTCAACGCCATGCAGCCGCTCTTCCCACTGGCGAACCGTGAGACTGGCGAAAATCTGGGCAACTTCTTCCATCAGGTACGGCTGCCGGTCAGGGATGAGATGCAGGGGGATCAGATCGGGGCGCTCGATGGCGGCACAAAAGTTGGTCCAGAATTTCGGTTCCAGCGCGCCGAGCGCAACCGCCTGATCATCCTGAGTTCGGTAGATGTTGTAACAGGCGAAGCGACCGGTGATCACACCGCGCTGTGCCGTGGATTCGTCAGCCCAGGCCAGGCTTTCCACCCAGGCATAGCTGGCTGTGGGCAGCGCCGCATCGAACAGCGCCGTATCGATCGTGCTCCCCTGCCCCGTGCGCTCACGCTGGAACAGGGCAGTCATGATCGCTCCATAAGCCACGTATGCGCCGCCGACATCCGCCACCTGACCACCGACCGGCTGCGGCGTCCGCATCTCGCCGATCATGCCGGACAGCGCGGCATAATTCAGATCATGCCCGCTGCGTTCCGCATACATGCCCACCTGCCCCCACCCTGACATGGAACAGTAGATCAGTCGTGGATTGATCGCTCGCAGGGTCGCCGCATCGCCGCGCATCCGCGCCAGCACACCAGGGCGATAGCTCTCGACCAGCACATCCGCCTTCTGCGCCAGGCGGTGAAGCACTTCCTGCCCGGCAGCCAGCCTGAGATTGACGATCACGCTCTGCTTGCCCCGGTTGGTCGCCTGAAAATACGCGCCCTGTCCATCGATCAGCGGCGGCATCCAGCGCGCATAATCGCCGCCTTCCGGCGACTCGATCTTGATGACCTCAGCGCCCAGATCGGCGAGCATCAATGTGCAGATCGCGCCGGGCAGCAGCCGTGTCAGATCGAGAACACGAAGACCGTTGAGGGGTAATTTATTCATAGCAATCCTTGCTCTGATTTGACTTTTGAGCGCGTATAAGCTAATATAACCTTACGTCTGGGAAGAGTCGCAAAGCGTCTCAAAGTGAGACTTATAGTCTCATACCCCAGTCGTTTTTATTTTCCAGCCTCAACTTCAACCTCATGTATCTTTGCTACATTGATGAATCTGGCACTTCGGATATACCGGGTAATACATCGCACTTTGTGCTTGCAGGGCTGTCTATCCCGGTATCACAATGGAGAAGCTGCGATCAGCAAATTACCGAAATCAAAACACACTATGGGCTGACTTCAAGTGAGATCCATGTAGGCTGGATACTCAGACCCTACCTGGAACAAGCCCGGATACCCGAATTTCAGCGCCTGTCATACGATGATAGAGTTTTTGAAGTTGAGCGGTTAAGAAGGCAGGAAATATATCGTTTACGAAAGTTGAAGAACCCGAAGTCACTGAAACAAACCAAAAAGAACTTTGACAAAACTGCCGCTTACATCCATCTGACCTTTGAAGAGAGAAAACAATTTATTGGAGACATAGCCTCTCGGATCAGAAGCTGGTCAGATGCCAGACTGTTTGCAGAATGCATCGACAAGACATATTTCGATCCTAAAAAGACAGGGAAAAATGCCGATGAACAGGCTTTTGAACAATTGGTTTCGAGATTTCAATTATACCTGATGAACGAGTCTCCCCAGGTGTCAAATTTCGGTTTGCTCATTCATGACAACAATTTCACAGTTGCCAAGAAACATACAGAACTTATGAAGCAATATCTTGCAAATGGCACGCTGTGGACACAAATTGATCGTATTGTCGAAACGCCTCTTTTTGTTGACAGTCAATTGACGAGTATGGTGCAAATCGCAGATCTTTGCGCATATGCGCTCAGGCGATACCTCGAAAATGACGAGACAGAGCTTTTTGATCAGATATATTCTCGCGCACACCGACGAAACAATGCAGTTGTAGGTGTTCGGCATTTTAGTTCACCAAAATGCTCATGCAGAATTTGTGAATCACGCAGACAGACCTGAACATTTCAAAATACCACCGTACAACCCTATAACTATCGCCAACTTGTCCTTATAATCAGCGTAATGCACTGCACGCCCCACCAGAAGACGATTGGCGACCCATGTTTGACAAATTAGCCACGATTGAAGCGCGCTACGACGAAATCGAACGCCTGATGAGCGATCCCGCCATCATGAGCGACTACAGCCGGATTGCCGAGTACAGCAAAGAACGTTCTGCCCTCAGCGAGATTGTTGAAGTCTATCGGGAATACCGCAAGCAGACGCGCGAGCTGGAAGAAGCGCGCGCCCTGATCAGAACAGAAAGCGATCCGGAACTGCGAGCGATGGCGGAAGAAGAGATCACCGCGCTGGAAGCCAGCACGCAGCAGCTTACCGAGCGCCTGCGCCTGCTGCTGCTGCCCAAGGATGCGCGCGACGAGAAAAACGTCATCATGGAGATCCGCGCCGGGACGGGCGGTGATGAAGCGGCGCTGTTCGTGGCGGATCTGTTTCGCATGTACAGCTACTACGCGACACGGCGCGGCTGGAAGACTGAGGTTTTCGATCAGCATGAAACCGGCATCGGCGGCTTCAAGGAAATCAAGTTTGAGGTGCGTGGGGCCGGGGCTTACAGCCGCCTGAAATACGAAAGCGGCGTTCACCGCGTCCAGCGCGTCCCGGAAACCGAGAGCCAGGGGCGCGTTCATACCAGCACGGTGACCGTCGCTGTGCTCGCCGAAATGGATGAAGTGGACGTTGAACTGGATATGAACGATGTGCGCGTTGATGT
>SZPD01000245.1 GCA_030263515.1 Anaerolineae bacterium CFX9
GCAGCAATATCGCCCGAAAGCTGGTTGATCGCCAGCTCAGTTGCGTTGCGCATGCTGATGCCCAGCACCGACTGAGGGCCGGACAGCGGCGTCTGAGAAGCGATCTTGATGACGGTACCCTGAGCCTGAACCAGACCGACGCTGAGAACAAGCACGAGCAATAGACCAACTACGAGAACTCTCTTCATGATCTTTTGCACTCCACAAAGGTTTAAAAGGTTGCGCTAAATTAGTGTAACGCAACAGTGACAACGCGCAAGTTTTTGACGAATCTCTAAGCTTAATGTTCGCTTAAGAGCGATGAATCGGACTACTCAAGGATATTGACAATGTCAAAAGGTGTTCGCGGAGCAATCTACGGGCTGTCCGCCGCAGCGATCTGGGGCGGCATGTATGTGGTCAGCGATCTGGTACTGGAGATCATCCCTCCCTTCACGCTGGTCACCATCCGCCTGATCATGGCAGCGGTCGTTTTTGCGCTCATGCTGGCGCTGCAAGGCAGGAAGCAGTTTCCTCGCGGTGGCGAACTCGCGCGCATCATTCTGGTGGGCATAATCGGCTTCGGGATCAGCATCGGCGCACAATTCGTCGGCACAGACAAATCGACCGCGGTCAACGGCGCGCTGATCACAAGCGCATCGCCCGCCTTCATCCTGCTGTTTGCCGCGCTCATCCTGAGGGAGCGGCTGACCGTGGCTCGCATCGGGGCTGTAGCGCTTGCTACAATTGGCGTCATCGTCATCATCGATCCATCCAGGGTTGACCTGAGTTCGGATACCTTCGTTGGCAATCTGGCGCTGGCGCTCGCCGCGCTGACGTGGGGGCTGTATTCCGTCCTGATCCGCCAGCTCAGCGCTCGCTATGATACGCTGACCATTTCGTTCATCGTGCTTTTCGGCGGTTTGCTGCTGACGGTTCCCGGCGGCGCGCTCGAACTCGGTGATCGCCCCATCGGCGAGATCACCCTGCCCGTCATCCTCGGCGTCCTGTACCTCGGCATCGTGAGCACCGCTGGCGCGATGTATTTCTGGAACCGCGCCTTCGCCCTGGTGGATGCCTCGGTCGCATCACTGTTCTTCTTCGCGCAGCCGCTCGTGGGCGCTGTGCTGAGCGTGCTCGTCCTCGGACAGGAACTGACGGAGAACCTCATCATCGGCAGCCTGATGATCGGCGTCGGCGTCCTGATCGCCATGCTCAGTCCATCGCCGGATCAGAAGCTGGCGGCTGCTTCCGCCGCCGACTGATCCGCTACCCCATCGCCATCATCATGCGCGGAGCCAGCCAGAACGGCTGGATGACGGCAGGCAGGTTGGAAAAAGGCAGAATTTCAGGCGACAGAGAGATGCCGAGCGCTGACTGCATGAAGCTGCGACGTGCCTGAATGCGCGCCCATGCTTCAGGATAGGCAGCCGCAAAAGCGTCTCGCAGCGCCTCGTCAGCGAGCGCGATCGTATCCTCGATGTTCGTCGTGTGGTATGCCGTGCCGGTTGCCGGGATGATATCGACCTGAATCAGCATCCCCGAACGCAGACGCTCGTGGGAATCCGGGTAGATCGGTGAATTGACCCACTCATCAAGGTGGATCAGATGGCCGGGATTGAGTGTCACGCCGAAGAACGGATCGCCCAGCAGACGGCGAACAAGCTGATAGATTTCACCCCCGGTAATCCCGATCCTGACCTGTTCATACCATGCGACGGCGGCTTCAAAGTAGGGGGCAACCAGCCGCTCGGTATAATCGCGCACGCCTTCAGGCAGCGAAGCCGCTTCGTCCACAAGGAACCCGCCGCGCGCTGTGTTCGCCCCGTTCAGCGCCAGATTGGTGAACACTGGATCGCCGAATTCGATGATCTTACTGGAAGGACTTGCCAGCCCCAGACGGGTGCGCTCTCCGCTGAGCATCAGCGGATGAGCCGAGAGCGGCATGCCGTTCAAGCGCATCAGCCGAGCCGCCTCATATTCCCGCATGCCGGGGCGAATCCCTTGAATCAGATCCCGGACGCTTTGCGAGCTGTGTGCCGCAGCAAATTCGAACCGCGCAAGCTGCTCAAGTTCGCATTCTGCCCGCAGTCCCTTCTCGGAATGCATGAAAAGTGCGGTGGCGTTGACAGGTGTCGCCTGCATGGCGCGCAGTGTGTCCACGATATAGGCAGGGATCTCGATCCAGTGATCCGGAAAATCTGACTCCACGCTCGTAAAATACTTCCAGCCAGCGACACCGACGCGCATCCCGGCGCGAACCCCTGCGTCCATGAGCGTCTGGCGCAATGAACGGCTGTCTCCGCGCGGCTGCCCCAGCAGGCTGAACGGCTGGTACAAAACCTTCTCTATGGGGTATGGGCAGACAGCCGCATAGGCCATCCCCTCATTCCCCACAATCAGCGATGGCACGCGATCGGCGGCAATCACGCAGAGCGCTTCTTCAAAACGCGGGTCATAGGCGGTCAGGTAGGCGAGATTGGCGGCGTGTTCGCGATCGCCATAGACGATCAGCGCGTCAAAACCGCTTTCGGCAGCCCGCTGACGCACAGCTTCCAGCCGGGCAGCATATACTGAAGCAGGAAGCTCTGGCTCAACATCCGGCACGCCGAAATCTGGCAGATCGATCTCACGCAGTACTGCGGGCATATGCTCTCTCCTGTTGGCTAACGATGAATGAGCTGAGACGAATCGCCCGCCTCAACCAGACGTTCGACTTCTTCTCTGGTGGTGATCACGCTGTCCCCAGCCTGGCTCAGTGCAAGCGCCGCCATGACGGTTCCATATTGAAGCGCCGCCCGCATATTCCCAGCCAGCCAGCCATCAATCACGCCAGCAGCCAGCGCATCGCCCGCGCCAATTCGATCGAGGATGGTGACCGGCGCTGCTTTCTGATGCAGAGGCGTATCACCGTCAAGGCAGAGGACGCCTTGTTCCCCAAGCGTCATCACTACAGCACGCGCACGTGCCTGGCTTCTGAGCTGACGGGCGCATTCCACAGGCTCGCCCGTCAGGCCAAAGACGGTCTGGGCGTCACGATGACTGCAAAACAGCAGATCAGCACCCTGCATGAGTGGCATCAACGCCGAGCGGGCGGCGCTCGCCCGCCACAATCTGGCGCGGTAGTTGATGTCAAAACAGATGGGGATACCTTCCTGCTTCGCGCGGCTGATGATCGCGGCGCACAGCGACCGGCATGACGGTGACAAGGCGGGTGTGATCCCGGTCAGGTATACGGCGCGCGTATCCAGCAGGCGATCCCAGTTCAGATCATCTTCCGTCAGCTCCGTGACGAGTGCGCCTCCACGGTCGTAGGCCACCTGCGTACTGCGAGGCGGAACAGCAAACTCGACATAGTATGTTCCCAGACGCCCGTCCTCACGCCAGATCAGTGGCTCGGTATCGACGCCGGCGGCGCGCAGATGTTCAGCCACCCGGCGGCCCAGCGCGCCTTCTGGCAGCGCGCCACACCATGCGGCTGCCCGCCCCAGCCGCGCCAGCCCGCAGACAGTGTTGATCTCCGCCCCTCCGACAAACAGATCGAGGCGCGTGGCTGTCTCCAGCCGTTCCCCCGCCGGAACGCTCAGCCGCAGCAGGGGTTCGCCGAAGGTGGTGATATCGTAACGGGTCATCCATGCCCTCCTGTTTCTGATCTGCGGCGCGCTCGGCAGGATCTGCGCGATGTATCATGGTGAAAAGCGCGGTAAGCTATGAGCACGCTGATAATCATACTTACATTTGCGGGAGTTTGTGGATGACACTTCAGGATAAAGTCGCGCTCGTCACCGGCGGCTGTGGCGATCTCGGTAACGAGATGGCGCTGCGGCTGGCGGAAAACGGCTGCAAAATTGCGATCTGGGATATTTACCACGAAGAACATGCCAGAGAACGGATTGACCGGGTGAAAGCGGCTGGCGGTCGAGTCCTTTACCAGCAGGTAGACGTGACAGAACGCAGCCGGGTCGATGCCGCGATGGCTGAGCTTGCCGAAGCATGGGGCGGCGTGGAGATCGTGTGCGTCAATGCGGGTATCGTGCAGGCGGAACCTTTTCTCAGTGTCACACAGGAAAACTGGCAGCGTCATCTGGATATCAACCTGACCGGCGCATTCAACACCGCCCAGAGCGCCGCTCGGCTGATGGTCGAGCGCCGCACCTACGGGCGGATCATCTTCACCAGCAGTTGGGTGGCAGAAATTCCGTGGCCGGAGATCACGCCTTACACGGTCTCAAAAGCCGGCGTCAATATGCTCGTTCGTCAGATGGCGCGGGAACTGGCGGTCTACGGTATCCGGGTCAATGCTGTAGCACCCGGTATCGTCAAGGCAGGGCTGGCAGGTCGCCAGCTTCGCGAGGAACCACAGTATGCAGCGCGCGTCGCAAAGGTCATCCCACTTGGCGAACCGGGCACACCTGTCGAAATTGCGCAGGCAGTCGTCTACCTGGCAAGCCCGGAGACCGCCTATATGACTGGTTCCATCCTCACGATCGACGGTGGGTGCAGCCTGTTCCAGTTCGATCCGCCGGAGTCACCACAATGACCGGGCGGCTGGAAGGCAGAACAGCTCTGATCACGGGCGCAGCGCGCGGCATCGGCAGGGGGATCGCGCTGAGATTTGCGGCAGAAGGCGCGCGCGTCGGCATACTGGATCGCTCTATGGAAGCGTGCCAGCAGGTCGCCGAGGAAATCGCCCGATCCGGCGGGGTGGCGCTGGCGCTCGGCGCTGATATCTCTGAGGAAGCAGATGTTCAGTCCGCCGTCCAAACGCTGGCAGAGACATTTGGCCTAGTCACCGTGCTGGTCAACAATGCCGCTGTCATGCCGAGCGGACGGCTTCATGAAACATCGCCTGAAGACTTCGATCGCTGTATCGCCGTCAATCTGCGCGGAACCTATCTGGTCAGCCGCGCCGTGATTCCCGGCATGCTGGAGGTGGGCAAAGGCAGCATCATTCATATATCAAGCGTCACCGGCATCCGCGGACTGCCTGGGATTGCTGCCTACAGCGCCACCAAAGGCGCGCTGATCGCCCTCACCCGCGCCATGTCAACGGATTACGCGCGGCAGGGTATCCGCGTCAACGCCGTTGCGCCCGGCACAATCGACTCGCCGATGCTGCACGATTTCGTCGCGGCACAGACGGATCAGGCGAAGATACGCCGCCAGTTTGATGAGATGCACCCGATCGGCAGAGTGGGTACGATCGAGGAAGTTGCCAGCGTCTGTCTGTTCCTGGCGTCAGACGAAGCCAGCTTCGTCACAGGCTCAACCTATGAAGTTGACGGCGGGCTTGCCTCCAAAGGTGAGCAGCCGCAGGATTAATTCATCTTTATCAGAACTAAATCTTAAGGACTGTCAGCCATATGGAAATTGCACCGAATATTCACCGTATTGAATGCAGCTTTGGCGGCACGCGCATGGCAGCAGTGCATCTGTTCGTCGGCAGTGAAGCCGTCCTGCTGGTCGATACCTGCTGCGCCCACAACCCGGAAGCCGATATCCTGCCTTACATGGCAAAAATCGGTGTTGAGCCGGCGCGCCTGAAGTATATCCTCATCTCGCACAGCGACCTGGATCATCAGGGGGGAAATGCCCCGATGAAGCGTGCCGCGCCGCAGGCGATCCTGATGTGCCACACCCTTGACCGTCCTTGGATCGAGAGTACCGAAGCGCTGATCGAGGGGCGCTATGATCAGTTTGCCAAAGATCATGGCATGATCATGTCTGAAGCGGACAAGGAAGATACGCGCCGCCAGACGCTCAGCGCGCCGATCGACATGACTCTGGAAGGCGGCGAGTCGATCCGTCTCAGCCCGGACTGGTATGTCGATGCGCTCCACACACCGGGGCATACGTGGGGTCACATGGTGGTGTTCGATCCCCGCAGCCGCACCCTGGCAGCGGGCGAAGCGGCGCTCTCCACCGCCATTCTGGATGCGGCGGGTAACCCGCTGATGCCCCCAACGTACTGCTATGTCGAAACCTATCTGGCAACGCTGGGGCGGCTGAGCGGCATGCCGATCGAGACGTACTCCCCGGCACACTGGCCCGTCAAGACCGGCAGCAGCATCGCCGAATTCCTCCGGGAAAGTAAAAATTACTGCCTGTATCTTGAAAGCAAGCTGCTGGAACTCGCCGGACAAGGCCCCTTCTCACTGAAGGATGCCTGCGCCGCGCTGGGGCCGGTGGTTGGCGAATGGCCGCGCAGTTCCGATCCTATCCTTCAGCATCCACTGCTCGGAAATCTGCGTTTCCTTGAGCAGCGCAAACGACTGGTCACCGGGCGCAGCACTGACGGACTGATGACATGGAGTCTGCCCTCATGAAACTGGTACGCTACCATGAACCTGGACAGGGCGCACAGATCGGCGTGATGAACGGCGATGCCATCTTCAACGTGACGGAACAG
>SZPD01000246.1 GCA_030263515.1 Anaerolineae bacterium CFX9
GCAGGCGCTGCGGTGCGAGGCGCTTTCGCGCTTGCGCCGCCAGATGGGTTCAGTAGAATTAGGGCATGACGCAGACAACGAGGAGCATTCGCTCATGAGCAGTGCGGAGCGAGGATTTCGGCTACGAAGCAGCGCGCGTACCAGTGTCGGGCAGGTCAGGGAAAACAACGAGGACTCCGTCCACCTTTGGGCAAATGAAGAATATGCCGTCGCTGTCGTCGCCGATGGTATGGGCGGGGCAGCAGCCGGGGAAGAAGCCAGCCGCATGGCGGTTGAGGCGATCGAACACGGCATCATGACGGAGGAGAACCGCGACCGCGCCAACAGCGGGGAACTGCCCGCCGAATTCATCATCAGCAAGTTCCGCGAAGTCATCCGCTCCGGCAATACCAGCATCATCGAAAAAGCCGCCTCGCATCCCGATCTGCGCGGGATGGGCACGACCGTCACACTGGCTTTCGTGCAGCACAATCAGGCGATCGTCGCGCATGTCGGCGACAGCCGCGCCTACCTCATCAACGGGCGGCGCGGAGAGATCAGGCAGATCACCCATGATCACAGTTTCGTCGAAGCGCTGATCGCCGCCGGGCATATCACGCAGGAAGAAGCAGAAGAGCATCCGATGCGCCACGTGCTGTATCGCGCGCTTGGGCAGAACGAGGAACTCGATATCGACGTATACCAAACCTCGCTGAAAGCCAATGATCGGCTGGTGCTCTGCTCGGATGGGCTGACACGGCACGTTCGTCCTGATGAAATCGCCGAACTGGTGCTGCTCAATGAAGATACTGACCTTGCCTGCGAGGCGCTGATCAACCTGGCAAACCTGCGCGGCGGCGAGGATAACGTCAGCGTCGTCGTCATCCGCGTTGAACGCGATCCCAACAGCCCACCTGGCCACGATGCGGACGACTCCACCCTCGATCTGAAGCGCGTCCGTTTTGAGGTTGATGACACCATTCAGCTCGATGCCGACGAACTGATCATCCCGCCTTCCAAAGCGAAAGCGGATCCTGACGATACGCTCGACGCACAGTCGCCATAAAAAAGTTCACACGCTTTCCGGACACGATGGAATGACATCTTCCCTCAGCCTCTCCCTGCTCAACGGGCTGACCCAGCACACCCGGAATCACATGCAGAGGATGGGGATCACATCGCTGGAACAGATCGCCGCGCTGACGGAAACCGAGCTGTGCGCCTTCAACGGCATCGGCAAGGTGAAGGCGAGCGCCATCCGCGCCCAGGCGCAGGCCTATCTTGAAGCGCGCCCGGTATGGCTGGCAGCGCCGCCGGCTGTGTGCCAGGGATCGGGCTGGTTCTTTGATATTGAAACCGACCCGACGACCCAGTCCGTGTGGAGCATCGGCTGGAGCGGGATGGACGGCGACATTGAAATTATCCTGGTAGACCCGGCGCTGCCGAGAGCGCGTGAACAGCGCGGCAGGCTGCTGATGGTCGATTCGGCAGCGGAAGCCTGGCGCGCCTTTGCCGATGCCATGACTGCCGACCCGCATCAGGGGCCGATCTTTCACTGGTCGCCTTATGACTCTGGTAACATGCGCCAGACTGCGCCGCCGCATGTCACCGCTGCGCTGCTGCCGCGCCTGAATGATCTGTGCCATCTTTTCAGGAAGACGGTCACGATCCCGGCGCGCGGCGTCTCGATCAAGACGGTAGCCCGCTATTTCGGCTTCGACTGGTCAGAATACGCTGATTGGTTTGCCGCGTTCAATGATTACCGTCACTGGCTGCGCAGCCGCGACGACGAGGCGCTGATCCGCGCCTGCGCCTATCAGGGAGATGATGTGCGCGCTATGGTGATCGTGCATCGCTGGCTGCAAAATGGCTCAGGTGGCGGCGGCGGCTGACTGAACGGCGCTGCGTGTGCCACGGATGCTGATTCGCACCACCAGACCGGATGCGATCAGCCCCATGACAGCCGCTGTCAGGAAAATCAGGTGATAATCGCCCAGCCAGTCACGGAATAACCCGCCCGCCTGCGCCGCGATGCCCGCGCCGATCATGTGCGCGCAGAAGATCCAGCCATAGATCGCGCCGAAGTTCGCCCGCCCGAAGCGCTGTGCCGTCAGGTTGACGGTCGGCGGCACGGTCGCCACCCAGTCCAGCCCATACACCACAGCAAACAGGAACAAGCCGCGCCCTTCCACGATGAAGGGCAGCGCCAGCAGGCTCAGACCCCGCAGACCATAATAGGTTGCCAGCAGTTTGCGATTGTCAAAGCGGTCAGAAAACCAGCCGCTTGCCAGCGTGCCGAAGATGTTCATCAGCCCCATCACGCTGATCGCCGCCGCTGACTCGACCTCGACGAAGCCATGCTCGACGGTATGCGGCAGCAGATGCGTGCCGATCAGGCCGTTGGTTGTATAACCACACACGAAGAAACTGCCCGCCAGCAGCCAGAAATCGCGCGTGCGCAGCGCCTGGCGCAGCGTCAGCCCGGTTGGCTTGTCGTCCGCGCCCGCAGCCGAGACCGGATCGCCGCCGATCATCTCCAGACCAACATCCCGCGGACGATCGCGCATAAAAAGCAGTACCGGGATCAGCGCCGCGCTGAGGATGATGGCGACCACCGAGACCGCCACACGCCAGCCGGCGGTGGACGAGATGGCGATCATGGCGGGGATGAAGATCAACTGCCCCATCGCCGTCGCTGCGCCAAGCAGGCCCAGCACGAGACCGCGGTATCGGTTGAACCAGCGCGCCGCCACCGTTGCGCTCAGAACATTGGCGATGCCGCCCGTGCCGATGCCCACGATCAGTCCCCACAGCAGATGAAGCTGCCAGAGATCGCGCAGCCCCACCAGCGGGAACAGACCGAGCGCCGTCAGCGCCATCCCGCCAACCATCACCCGCCGGATCCCGAAGCGGTCGATCAGCGTGCCGGAGATAGGGCCGCCGAAACCGAACGCGAACAGGCTGACGGCAACTGCAAATGAAATGCTGGCACGATCCCACCCGAATTCTGCTTCCAGGGGCACGATCATCACGCTCGGAAGCGTGCGCACACCCGCCGTCAGCAGCAGGACGAGAAACGTCAGCCCGACGACGAGCCAGGCATAATGGAAGGGAAGTTTGCGCGCAAACGACATGGAACACATCCGAATTTCTGGCGATCAGAAGTGATACATGTCATCAGCATAGTGGGTTGCGCAGGGCGCGCTAGCCCCAGCTTATAACCATGATCAGCGGGTGGTTGGAGAAGGTGAGACGGTGCGCGGCAGGGTAACAGTAAAAATGCTGCCTTCGCCCGGCGTCGAGCTGAGCGTGATATCGCCCCCCATCAGCCGGGCAAGCTGGCGGGCGATCGGCAGCCCAAGCCCGGTCCCTTCGCGAACCGGCTGATGGCGGCTTTCGCCCCGCTGAAATGTTTCGAAGATACGCTGAAAATCGCCCGGCTCGATGCCGACGCCGGTATCGCGGACGACCACCTGCCACTGATCCGGCTGTTCTGCCGGGCTGACTGTGACCGTCACGCCGCCGCTGTTGGTGAATTTGAGCGCATTGCCGATCAGGTTGATCAGCACCTGCTGCAAACGCGCTCCGTCACAGACGATGGTTTCCGGCGCATCATCGGCGAACTCGGCGCGCAGATACAATCCGTTCTGACGCGCCAGGCTGGCAAGCTCGGCAATCGTCTCATCGACCAGGGCGCGCGGGCTGAGCGTCCCCAGGTTGAGCGTGACACTTCCCGACTCGATTTTGGAGATTTCAAGCGTGTCGTTGATCAGGGCGATCAGGCGGCGGGCGTTCTTCTCGATCGCGCTGAGCGCATCCCGCTGATCCTTGTCCAGCACGTCCGCGTCGCCCAGATAACCTTCCGTCAGCGCTTCTGTATAGCCGATGATCGCGCCGAGCGGGGTGCGGAATTCATGGGCAGTATGGGCGACATAGAGCGATTTGGAACGCGCGGCGGCTTCGGCAGCATCTTTCGCCTCGCTCAGTTCGCTGGTGCGCTGTGCCACCTTGTCTTCCAGCGTCCGGCGTGCCTCCTCGATAGCTGCCGCGGCGCAGCGCCGCTCATGCATGGCAGCGGCGAGCAGCAGCGCGCTCAGGCTGACGGTGACGGTGAATGCCTGAAGCAGGATCATCGTCTCGTTGATATCCGCCTGCACGAAGCGCCCCATGCCTTGTGTGGCAGACGCGATCGCGATGCCGTTAGTGATGAAGATCGCCAAAGAAGCGCCGCTGGCTTCATAGGCAAAGGCGATCAGGCTGATGACGGGCAGCACCAGATAGATCACAGGCTGGCCGGAGCGCGTCACGATAATCGAGAGTACCGCCAGAATCCCCAGCAGCGCGAACAGTTTCAGCCACTGATCGCGGCTGTATGCCCGGCGCGGCTGCCACCAGACCAGCAGCACCGGCGCTACGATCATGACGCCGCCAACATCCCCCATCCACCACGTGAACCACAGATTGGGATGAATGGCGGGTTCTGCAAAACCCATCAGCACCAGCGAGCTGGATCCGATCGTGGCATTGATGGTGGGAGCCAGCAGCCCGGACAGCAGCGTGAACAGCAGCACGCCGCGCGTTGAGTTGTAGAATTGTTCGCCTTCAGTGAAGCGGCGCAGCAGCCACGCGCTTATGAACGACTGGATCACAGCGCCGGAAGCGATGCCGAGATCGGCAAAGACGCCGCGCGGAAACACCTCTGCGATCAGCAGTGTGTCATAATTGCTGATGAAAGCGCCGACGAAGATACCCACCAGCGCCCGCCAGCCGAAGATCAGGACCGCAGCGATAGCGATCCCGCTGGGAGGCCAGACCGCCGTAACATTGAATGGCGGCAGCGTGGCATAGCGCATACCCAGCATACCAGTGGTCGCATAGAAAAAAGCGATCACGCTGATAATGACAAGCCATTGCCAGCCGTGAAACCGTTTTGATGAGGATGGCGACAATGTGAGCGCGATGACCGACACGAAAGACCTCCGCATTCCCTTAAGATTCCATTGTAAGCATTCGCACTCTTAACACAACGGCATGACACGAAAATTCGGAATAAATTTATACCTTTCAGAAACTGAACCGATTTCCGAGAGTATGCTATAGCACATTTGCTCGACGCGGCATAGAATTAACAGTCGTATCCATCCCTGAGGTCATATATCCCGATGAGCGATTTATTGTCTGGTCTGAACGCGCAGCAGCACGAAGCCGTCAGCACGGTGGAAGGTCCCGTGCTGGTGCTGGCGGGTCCTGGCAGCGGCAAAACGCGGGTGCTGACGCATCGTATCGCCTACCTGATTCGCGAAATCGGCATTCGCCCGTGGCACATTCTGGCAGTGACCTTTACCAACAAGGCGGCCGCCGAAATGCGCGAACGGGTTGAGCGGCTGCTCGGTGGACGGCTGGATGGACTCCAGATCGGCACTTTCCATGCGATCTGTGCGCGGCTGCTGCGCACGGAATGCGATCATCTGCCCTATGGGCCTGATTACGCCATTTACGACACAGATGATCAGCAGGCGCTGATGCGCACCATTTTGCACGAACTGAACATCGATACCAAAAAGTTCAATCCGGGGCGTGTGCTGGGCGCGATCTCGCAGGCAAAGAACGAGCTGATCCCGCCGGACGAATATGCCAGCAGCGATTATTTCACCGAAGTCGTGCGGCGCGCCTACCCGATCTATCAGCAGCGGCTGATCAACAGCAACGCCATGGACTTCGACGATCTGCTGATGCAGACGGCGCTGCTGCTGCGAGACAACCCGATCGTGCGAGACAAATATCAGCAGCGCTACGAATACGTGCTGGTTGATGAATTCCAGGATACCAACCAGGCGCAGTATCAGCTCGTCGGGCTGGTGGGCGCACCGCAGCAGAATGTCTTCGCGGTCGGCGATGAAGATCAGGGAATTTATGCCTTTCGCGGCGCGGATTACCGCAACGTGATGCAGTTCCGGCGCGATTATCCTGAGGCGCGCGTCATCCTGCTGGAACAGAACTACCGCTCAACGCAGGTGGTGCTCGACGTGGCACGCGCCATCATCGACAAAAATCAGAATCGCACGCCCAAGGCGCTCTTTACCGAGCGCGGCGCTGGCGCGCTGGTGACGATCCGCGAGACCTACAGCGAGGCGGAAGAGGGCGATTTCATCGCGACGACCATCCTTGAGCTGCGCAAGAAGCGGGGCTATCAGCCGCGTGATTTCGCCGTGATGTACCGCACCAATGCGCAGTCCCGCGCCCTGGAAGACGCCTTCGTCGCCCACAGCGTCCCCTACCGGCTGGTCGGCGGCGTGGGCTTTTACAAGCGGCGCGAGATTCGGGATCTGATGGCGTACCTG
>SZPD01000247.1 GCA_030263515.1 Anaerolineae bacterium CFX9
AGGGCTGGTTGATAACAAGCTCGGCGGCTATATCGCGCTCGCCGTGCTGATCGCCGCCGCTGGTATGACTGCCTTCTATATGTGGCGGCAGATCGTGCTGGTCTTCCACGGCGGTCCCCGCACGGAAGCGGCCGATCACGCCGTTGAGAGCGCACCCTCGATGACCATTCCCCTGATCATTCTCGGCGTGCTGAGCGTGGTTGCGGGCTTCATGAACACCCCGTCCGACGTGCTGGGTCTCGATCGTATCTTTGGCGCGCACCGCTTCACCGACTGGCTGACACCGAGTATCGCACATGCGCATGTCTCGGTTTTCCAGCCGCTGATCGCCATCGGGGCGCTGCTGATCGCCGTCGGCGCAATGATCCTCGCCAACCGGATTTACACTCGCCACACGCGCATCATCGAAACGGGACGCGATCCCTTGCAGGTCAGCCAGAGCTTCGGCGCGATCTGGACGGTGGCAAACGCGCGGATGTACTGGGATCAGTTCTACGGTCGTGTGTTTGAGCAGCCGTTCAACCGGGCTGCGGCATTCCTGTCTGACCGGGTAGACTGGGCGTTCCTGCATGATTACGTCCACGACACCGTGATCAAGAAGGGGTTTGACTCGATTGGCACACTGCTGAGCAAGCCTGTCGATACCGGCATCATCGATGGCACGGTCAATGGCATCGGCCGCGTGGCGCAGTGGATCAGCGGCGGCATGAGGCGGGTGCAGACGGGGTACGTCCGCACGTATGCCATCAGCCTGCTGCTGGGTGTGGTTCTCGTCATTATCGTGTTGCTACTGCCGCTGCTGAATCGCTGATCAGCGGCTGCACTTGGGGAGCGCAATCTATGGAAGCGACCGGACTTTCGCTCATTACAGTGGTTCTGTTCCTCCCTCTGGTGGGCATGACCATTTTGCTCTTCCTGAAGGAAGAGACGCAGGCGAACAATATCAAGTGGACGGCACTCGGTTTCAGCCTCGCCACGTTTGTGTTGTCGCTGCTGCTGTGGGTCGGGTTCGATCACAGTAACCCGGACCTTCAGTTCGTCCAGCGCTGGGAATGGCTGCCGACCTACGGCATCAGTTACTACGTCGGTATCGACGGATTGAGCCTGCTGCTGGTCATCCTGACGACCTTTATCATGCCGCTGGCGATCCTGTCCTCGTTCCGCAGCCATATCTTTGAGGAACGCGGACGCATCAAGCTCTACTACATCTTCATGCTGCTGCTCGAATGGGCGATGATCGGCGTGTTCGTCGTTCAGGACCTGATCATCTTCTATATCTTCTGGGAAGTGACGCTGGTGCCGATGTATTTCCTCGTCGGCATCTGGGGTGGCGAGAAGCGTGTGTACGCAGCGGTCAAGTTCTTCCTGTACACGATGGCTGGCTCTATCCTGATGCTGCTTGCCATCCTGTACGTCGGCATCCAGGCGGGTACGTTCGTCCTGCCGGAGATCACGGCGCAGATCCAGAGCGGCGCGCTGAGCTTCCCCTTCGACGGCTTGTTCAGCCCACAGTCGTTCCTGTTCCTCGGCTTCCTGATCGCCTTCGCCATCAAGGTCCCGATCTGGCCGCTGCATAGCTGGCTGCCGGATGCTCACGTGCAGGCTCCAACTGCCGGTTCGGTCATTCTGGCAGGCGTGCTGCTGAAGATGGGAACCTACGGCATCGTCCGCTTCAATCTGTCGATGTTCCCTGAAGCAAGCGTGGCATGGGCTCCGATTGTGGGTGTGCTGGCGGTGATCGGCATCATCTATGGCGCATGGGTCAGCTATGCGCAGACCGATGTCAAGAAGCTGGTGGCCTATTCTTCGGTCAGCCATCTCGGTTTCGTCGTCCTGGGCATCTTCGCGCTGAACGCCCAGGGTTTGCAGGGTGCGACGCTTCAGATGGTCAATCACGGTATCAGCACCGGCGGCTTGTTCCTTCTCGTCGGTATGCTGTATGAGCGCCGCCATACCAAGGATATCAATGCCTATGGCGGCATCTGGAAGGCGCTGCCCCTCTTCGGCGCGCTCAGCCTGGTCATCACGCTGTCGAGCATGGGCTTGCCGGGACTGAACGGGTTCGTCGGCGAGTTCACTATCCTGATGGGGGCGTTCGGCAGCTCCACGCTCGGTTTCTTCTTCGCCCTGTTTGCGACGCTGGGCGTCATCCTCGCCGCAGTATACATGCTCTACATGTTCCAGAAGGTGTACATGGGCGAGCTGGACAAGGACGAAAACAAAAACCTTGAGCCGCTCCACTGGCAGGAAATCGCTGTCCTCGTCCCGCTGATCATCGTCATCTTCTGGATTGGGTTGCAGCCGGCCCCGTTCTTTGCAACGATGGATGCCAGCACGGCACAGTTGGTCTCGGATCTCGGTCGGTTTATTCCGACTGTGGCGCAGGTTGCGCCGTAGGCGCGCTGACGGAGCAAGACGCTTATGTTTGAACTGCCTAGCCTCGAAAGCTTCAACCTGGGCGCCACCGTGCCTGCCGTCAGTGTGGCTGCATGGGCGTGTATCCTGCTCCTGATCGATCTGTGGGTTCCGCGGGCGCGCAAGGAAACGACGGCATGGCTGGCTGCGGGTGGGCTGGTGTTCGCCTTCGTCGTCAATCTGTTCACCTTCAGCACCAATGCGGACGCCTTTCTGGGGATGTACCGCGCAGATGCCTTCACCGGCTTCATGAACATGATCGCGCTGATCACGGCGTTTATCAGCATCGTGATGAGCATCGACTACATGAAGCGTACAGGCATGGAGCGCGGTGAGTTCTATGTCCTGATCCTGTTCACCACCAGCGGCGTGATGTTCATGGCGGCGGCCAACGACCTGATCGCCGTCTTCATCGCGCTGGAGCTGCTCAGCATCCCGCTCTACATCCTCTCGGCATTCCGCACGGCTGACCTCAAAAGTGAGGAAAGCGGTCTGAAGTACTTCATCCTCGGCGCATTTGCCAGCGCGTTCTTCGTCTATGGGGCGGCGCTCGTGTACGGCGCGACGGGGACAACCAATCTTGCCGCGATCTTCAGCAGCATCGAGCGTGTGGTCGCCGCGGAAAGCTCGGCGGCTGTTCTGCTGCTGCTGGGCAGTGGGCTGATCCTCGTCGGTCTCGGTTTCAAGGTTGCAGTCGTGCCGTTCCACATGTGGACGCCCGACGTGTATGAAGGCGCGCCAACGCCGGTGACGGCATTCATGAGCGTGGGCGCGAAGATCGGCGGGTTTGCCGCGCTGGTTCGTATCATGGCGGTTGCGCTGCCGCTGTTTGTGCTGCGCGATACCGATACCGCGGCTGCATGGCAGACGATCACCTGGCTGATCGCTGCTGCCACGCTGATCCTCGGCAACTTCGTCGCCATCTCACAGACCAACATCAAGCGTATGCTGGCTTATTCCTCGATCGCCCACGCAGGCTATATCCTGATGGCGGTGGCGGCGGCAGGGACCTTTGGACTGACCGATCGCGCCGCGCAGGCCATCCTGATCTACATGATCGCTTACGCCTTCACCAATCTGGGGGCCTTCGCTGTTGCGATGGCAGTTGAGAAGGATGACGGCACAGGAACCAGCCTGAGTGATTTTGTCGGGCTGGCGAAGACGCGCCCCGTGCTTGCGTTCATGATGGCCGTCTTCATGCTCAGCCTGACGGGTGTTCCTGCCACGGCAGGTTTCGTCGGCAAGGCGCTCGTCTTCCAGGTGACGCTTGAGGCGGGCTTGATTCCGCTGGCGATCATCGGCGTGCTGACGAGTGTGGCGAGCGCGTTCTACTACATGCGCGTGATCGTCAATATGTATCTCCGCGACGATCAGACCGGGGCGGCGGTTGGCGAGACCCCGCGCCTGAACTGGGCGACGTATATCACCTTCGCAGGAACGCTCATTCTGGGGCTGCTGCCCGTGCTGGCGACGACCTTCAGCGATCGAGTCGTTCTGGCGCTCGTTCCGTAACATCATTTGTTCATCTCATGATGAAGACCCCTCTGTGCGCAGAGGGGTCTTCTGTTTGCCGTCGGCCGTGGACTGTGTTGGTTCGTGATCACGGCGCTACAATTACACTGTAGATTCACCGCAACCTGAGGTTTCCATGACGACATCCGGATCGTTCGCGTCCTCGCGCGGCAGCGCCCGTGAGGGTTTTATCTATATTGCCTTGTCAGTTTTTGGCTATTCCACGCTGCCCGTATGGACGGCATATCTTCTTGATTCGGGGATGGAGCCGCTGACGATCGCTTTCTGGCGGTTTCTGCTCGGCACACCGGCATTCTGGCTGATGACGCTGCTCACACGCCGCGCCGCAGATTCGACCGCGCCGCCCCTGCCCTGGAAGCGGCTGATGCTCATGGGAACGCTGCTGACCGGCGCGGCGCTGTGCGCCTTTTATGGCTTGCAGCGCATGAACGCCGGCACTTACGTCGTCATCTTCTATACCTATCCCGCCATCACCGCATTGATCGCGCTGACTCTCGGCGAGCGGCTGTCTCTGTGGGGCTGGGTCGCTATCCTGCTCACGCTGGTCGGCGTCGCGCTGACCGCGCCCGATTTTTCAGAAGGGCTGCGCGGCGATAATGCCGTGGGCGTGCTGCTGGCGCTCCTCAACGCGCTGATCGTTGCCACCTATTTCACGTTCAACAGTCGTCTGCTGCGGGGCAGGCTGACTTCGATCTCGCAGACGGCGCGCGCCAGTGCGCTGGCGCTTTCAGGGGCGCTCCTGCTTATGATCGGCATCACGGCGACAGGTTCATCGTTGGCACTGCCACAGGGGGATCAGTGGCTGTGGCTGATCCTGCTCTCGGCGATGAGCACCGTGCTGCCCGTCTTCACCGTCAACATCGGGATCCAGAAAGTGGGGCCCACCCGCGCCGCTGTTTTCGGCACGTTTGAGCCGCTGCTGACAGCCGTCATCGCATGGGTGATCCTCAGCCAGGCAATGCTGCCGATTCAGTGGGTTGGGGGAATCGTGATCGTGTTCAGCATGATCCTGCTCCAGACTCGTGGGCAGGCACGGAAAGCGGCCGGCTCTGCGCCT
Source organism: Anaerolineae bacterium CFX9 (assembly GCA_030263515.1). Lineage (GTDB taxonomy): Bacteria > Chloroflexota > Anaerolineae > Aggregatilineales > Phototrophicaceae > Flexifilum. The sequence goes on from SZPD01000247.1 coordinate 5,006, forward strand.
GCGTGAAACCCTCTGACGATTTTCTGACAGATCTCTGATGCGGAGTTTACACTCCCGGCATAGAGTAGGGATGATCGTTAACAAATTCATTTCCATGCAGGAGGAACCATGAACAGCATTACTCGCTGGAACCCGATGCGTGAACTGGCAAACATGCAGTCGGTATTCGATCGCTTCTTCGAGGATTGGAAACCGTTTGACGATTTCCCGCGCCTGACGGGCGATGCGAACTGGCTGGCGCTCGATGTGCACGAGGATGACACGGGCTATACGCTGACGACCGATCTGCCCGGTGTGAAGCCGGAGAATATCCACGTTCGTCAGGATGGCGACTATCTGTTGATCGAGGCTGAAATTCCTGAGCACGAGGTCAAGCATGAGAGCGAGCGCGCGCTCATCAAGGAGCGCCGGTCCGGTCACTACAGCCGCCGGGTGCGCCTGCCGCAGAACATCGACTTCGACAAGACGGATGCCAGCTACGAAAATGGCGTGCTGACACTGACGCTGCCGAAGACCGAGAAGGCGCTGCCCCGCACGATCGAGATTCGCTCGAAGAACTAAGCCGACTGCCTGAAGCAGAAGCCCTCTGGGCATGATCCAGCAGGCTCCCCCGCGCCGTTTCGGGTGCGGGGGAGCCTGTTTTTTTGCCTTGCAGCAGCGCGTTCCGGGTGCTAGGCTAGGCATCACTATGAAGAAGCTCTTCATCGCGTTTGCGCTGCTTATTCTTCTGTGCGCCGCCTTTCTGCGCTTCTGGCAGTTGAGCGAATATCCGCCCGGCCCTCACTACGACGAAGGCGCTTATCTGCTCATCACGCGCAGCATCGCTTTTGGGGGCGCGCGTTTTTTTCCGATCGTCGAAGCCTATCAGGGACGTGAAGTCCTGTACATGTATCTCGCCGCGCCGCTGCTGCATCTGCTGGGCGACGATATCTTCACCCTCCGGCTGACCAGCGCATTCGCCAATCTGATCACTGTGGCGGGTACGATTGCGCTGGGTCGGCTGATGTTCAGCGGACGCCGGGGTTGGGTGATCGGCTTGACCGCTGGCGTGCTGATCGCCATCTCGTTTCCGCAGTTCTGGCTGGCAAGGCAGGCATTCCGCGCCGTCACGCTGCCGCTGATGCAGGCGCTCGCGCTGGCATGTCTCTGGCGTGGGCTGCGCCCTCGACGGGGCACTTACCTCTGGCTGGCGGTGGCCGGGCTGCTGGCTGGCAGCACGATTTACACGTATATGGCGTCGCGGCTCTTCCCCCTCTGGCTGCTGATCGGCGGGCTGGTGCTGCTGACTGCCGGACGTTCT
>SZPD01000248.1 GCA_030263515.1 Anaerolineae bacterium CFX9
GGACGGCGAACTTGCCCCCTTCCAGATGGATGCAGACGGCAGCCAGGTGCGCGCGGTCGCCAACGATCTGCCGACCATCCTCAACGTGCTGACCAGCGGACGGCTGAACTGGGATCTGAGCTATGGCACGCGCAACGCGCTGGCGTTCGTCACCCTGCGCGATCTGAATCTGGAGACGTATATCTCGGAAAGCACTGCGGCAGGCGGGGTGGCTGAGCGCAATGTGACGCGCAGCCCGGCGGTGGACTGGTATCCGGCATGGTCACCGGATGGGGAGCGGCTGGCGTTCGCTTCCGATCGGGATGGCAATCAGGAAATTTATGTCGTCCGCCGGGATGGCAGCGATCTGCGGCGGATCACCGATTCCCCGCGTGACGATCTCTTCCCCGCATGGACGAGTGACGGGCGCATCGTGTTCTACTCCGAACGGGAATTCACCCTGGAAGGCGGACGACTGGCGCTGTACGTCGTCGATCCGGACGACGCCGCGCTCGAAACCCGGCTGATCGACGGCATTCTGATGAGCAGGGACGGAAGCCTGCCCGTCATCGCGGATATTCAGTACGCGCCTGATCGCAGTGCCCAGGTCTACATGAGCAATCGCGAAGGGCGCTGGAACCTGTATTACGCGGATGCGGCTGGGCGGCACGAGATCAGGCTGACCACCGATCAGGGGGACAACATTTTCCCGATCTGGCAGCCCGCTCATCCGCTTCCGGGAGACCAATAGTTAAGGCGCGCACGTCTGCTTTTTTGTGCCATAATCGGAATGGGGAGAGAACGTACCACGCTGCGGGTGGGAAATCATGTTAAATTTTTTGCTGCTTATTGCCGATTTATGGATTCTGGGCGCTCTCGTCATCCTGCTCCATCACTACAGTCCGCGTATCGGGTTTGCCCCCTTCCTGTTCGTTGTAGGCGGTATGACCGTTCTGCTGCAAAGTCAGTTGGGTATCCTGATCGAGCCGGTTCCCGGCTTCGCCATGTTCGTCAGTTCCAATGTGCTGGTCCCGATCCTGCTGATGGCGGTTCTGATCCTGTATATCGCCAACGGCGCTGTCCCGGCACGTCTGGCGATCTACAGCCTGATCGGGGTCAGCCTGCTGGCGCTCGGCGTGCTGCTGATCTACCGCCTGCATCTGACCCTGCCGGGTGGATCAAGCCTGAGCAATATCACACTCGATGATCTTGTGTCGCTCAATCCACGAACGATCATCGCATCGCTGATCGCTTTCAGCGCCGATATGTTCGTCATCACCGTGTTTTACCAGGGACTCAAAAACACCGTGCCGAAGCTGCCGGAATGGGCGACGGTTGGGCTGGCGCTGCTCTCCGGCTTATGGACAGACGCCATCATTTTCCGCATTTTCTCTGACCTGGGTACGCGGGACTTCATCCAGTTCCTGCCCGGCGATCTGATCGGCAAAACGCTGTCTGCAATCGTCCTTTTCCCGGTCCTCGGCGTCTACATGAGCCGGGTTGCACCGCGCCAGCCGGGATATGTCGGCGGGGAAAATCGTCCGACGTTTGACGTGCTGTTCGGTTCATTTGAAGAAGTCAAGCTGGCGCTGGTGCGCACGCAGGAAGCCCTGCGGCAGAGCGAGAGCGAGCGGCGGCAGCAGCAGGAATATCTGGAACAGATCACCGAAAATGTGGAGGAAGCGCTGTGGCTGTCAGAGCCGGGCGCGCTGCATGCCTTCTACGTCAATCCGGCATATGCCTCTATCTGGGGCATCTCGCAGGAAGAGATCCTGAATAACCCATCGACGTTTACACAGTCGCTCCATCCCGATGACCGCGATCGCGTCATCGCTGGCATTGCCGGGGAAATTCACGGCGGCTATGAGGTGGAATATCGCATCATCCGCCCCGATGGCGTCCAGCGCTGGGTACGCGATCGCGCTTTCCCGATCCGCGATGAAACCGGGCGAATTTACCGGATCGCGGGCATCACGGAAGACATCACCGAACGCAAGCGCATGGAGCAGCATATGATCGACCTCGGCGTCGAGCGTGAGAAGGTCAAGCTGCTGCGCGAGTTCATCGGCGAAGCCTCACACGATCTGAAAGCGCCGCTCACGGCGATCAACCTGAAGATCTATCAGCTCCAGCGCTCGCACGACGAAAAACGCCGCGCTGAACTGGTGGAGGAACTCAACGAGCTTTCCAAGCGCATGGCACACATGATCGATGATGTGCTGACGCTGGCGCGGCTGGAAAATCTGCACGAAATGACGGTGATGCGCGTCGATCTGCGCCGCATGATGCACGAGATCTGCCAGACTGCCAAACCCCTGGCAGACGAAAAAGAGGTTGAGCTGGTGGTCGAAGTGCCGGAAGAACTTCCAGCGATCGAGGCGGACGAAGACGACCTGGCGCGCGCCCTGACCAACCTGATCGATAATGCGGTACATTATACGCTCAGGGGCGGCATCGTGCGGGTGGAGGTGGCGCTGAATGAACGTGAAGTGCAGATCACGGTGGCGGATACCGGCATCGGCATCGCCAGCGAAGATCAGCCGCAGATCTTCAACCGTTTCTTCCGCGCGGAGAATGCCCGCGCCACCGATCCGGGCGGAACAGGACTCGGTCTCGTCATCGTCAAGAAGGTTATCGAGAAGCACAAGGGTCGAGTGGAAGTGAACAGCACCATCGGGGTAGGCACGACGTTCACGGTCTATCTGCCGCTCCGTGGGCAGCGCAACCCACTGAATGGAGTCAATGCGCGATGAAAGTGTTCGTCAGCTACGCCAGCGCCAACCGGCCGCTGGTGAACGATCTGGTCAAAGACCTCATCGATATGAATTACGACGTGTGGTATGACCAGGCGCTGACCGGCGGGCAGAAATGGTGGGACAATATTCTGGAACATCTGCGCTGGTGCGATACCGTCGTCTTCGCGCTTACGCAGGAATCGCTCGACTCGTATCCCTGCCAGCTCGAATATACCTACGCCAACGCGCTCGGCAAGCACATCGTTCCGGTCGTGCTGACGGAAGGGATCCGCTATCGTGAACTTCCCAGCGTGCTTCAACTGCGCCAGGTTGTTGATTACCAGCAGCGGTCGATCGACAGCTTCAAACGTCTGGTGACGGCGCTGCGCGATCTGCCGGAAACGCCGCCGCTGCCGAATCCCCTGCCCGATCCGCCCAAAGAGCCTATCTCTCCGCTGGCAGACATCCGCGCCCAGCTCACCAGTCCGAACCTGACCTATGAACAACAGGTCAGCATTCTGCACCAGCTCAAGGGCTTCATGGACAATCCGCAGTACATGGCGGATGCGCGCTCCCTGATGCTGCGTCTCAACGAGCATCCGCGTCTGTTCGCAGCAGTGATGCGCGATGTCGAGGCGATCCTGCGAACGCAGCAGGAAGCCGCCCGCCAAAAGAAAGACCCGACTCTGCCGGATCCTACGCCGGCCGAACCAGACGCGCCCACCGTGCGCCTGCACGGGGTGAAGCAGCAGCTCTCTCCAGCGCCCGAAGCCGCTGCCAAGCCTGACGAAAAACCTGAGGAAAAGCACGACGACAAGCCTGACGACAAGCCGCCCGAATCTTCAGCAGCTTTCAAGCCGGAGATCCCGACGAGCGGTGAACGCTATGACAAGGAATACTATCAGCAGCCACCGCTGACGCTCCAGCCGGACGAAACCATCCTGCGCGATCTGAGCGCGATGATCCTGGGAGAGATCAACAAGGGTGGCAAGATGACCATCACCAGCCAGCGTGTGGTCTTCCAGTATGAGCATGGCTTGCAGCAGGTGGAGATCCCGTACACCAGGCTCAGCAGTGTGCAGAAGAGTACGCTGCTCATGGTCTTCCCGGCGGTGGATTTCGTCCTGAATGATGGCAGCCGCTTCAAATTCTACATCTACGAGAAATCGACCACCGGTTCCGTCTATGGCAACCGCGAGGCACTGATCGCGGTGATCATCGATGCGCTGCGCAAGTCCCGATAAGAACCCCGCACGACAGCCAGTCAATATAAAAAAAGGGGCGCGCTCCGTTTTCAGAAGCGCTGCCCCTTTTTAGCGGCTGGCAGATGACTTACGCCTTGAGCACAGCCGGGTTGACGACATTGCGGTATTCGCCTTTGAGCAGCGCATCGACCACCAACCGGGCAGCATCCACCGCCACCACGATCTGCGCGTCTTCTGTGCTGGCGGCTAAATGCGGCGTATGGATGACACCGGGCAGCCCGACCAGTGGATTATCGGGCTGCGGCGGTTCCTGCGCAAAGACATCCAGCGCAGCGCCTGCCACCTGTCCCGACTTGATAGCGTCTGCAAGATCATGTTCATTGATGAGCGCGCCGCGCGCCGCATTGATCAGCCGGACGCCGCGCTTCATCTGCGCCAGCGTATTCCTGTTGATCATGTCGTAGGTTTCGTCCGTGAGCTGCGCGTGCAGGGTGATGAAATCAGACCGGGCAAACAGATCGTTCAGGCTGACCATCTCAACGCCGAGATCGGCTGCCAGATCTGCCGGGACATACGGGTCAAAACTGATGACAGTCATCTCAAAGGCGAGGGCACGTTTGGCGATGGCGCGCCCGATGCGCCCAAAGCCAACGATACCGAGCGTCTTGCCACGTAGTTCTACGCCCATGAACGACTTGCGATCCCATTTACCTTCACGCATCGAGATATGACCCGGCGCGATATGACGGGCGAGCGCCAGCATCATGCCGAAAGCGTGTTCGGCGGTCGAGATGGTGTTGCCATCCGGCGTATTGACGACGATCACGCCGCGGCGGGTGGCCTCCTCCACATCGACATTATCGACGCCGACGCCGGCGCGGGCGACGATTTTCAGCCGGGCGGCGGCGGCGAGGACTTCGGCATCTACCTTGCTGGCGCTGCGGATGATCAGCGCGTCGGCATCCGGCACGGCGGCGAGCAGCTCAGCGCGCGTCATCTGTCCCGGCGCGGTGATCGTCAGCCCTTCTGCCCCTCTGAGCACGTCCAGCGCCGAGGGATGCACATTGTCTGGTACGAGGACATGGAATGTCATGTGCGTGCTCCTGTCAGGGTTCTCAGCTCAGGCTGGCGAGAAATTCATCCAGCCCGGACAGCACTTCTTCAAGCGTGGCGATCGGCATATCGCCCATGTGCGCGATGCGGAAGGTCTTGCCCTTGATCTTGCCGTAGCCCTTGTCCATCGAGAACCCCTTGCCGCTCATGAATTTTGCCATGGCATCGACATCGAAGCCGCGTGTGTTGGCGACGGTGGTGACCGTCGGCGAGCGGTAGCCTTCCTGCGCGTACAGCCCCAGCTCCCGTGCCAGCGCCCACTGATGGGTGATGTCGCGCATCTGGATGTGTCTCGCCCAGCGGTTCTCCAGCCCTTCTGCCAGGATGTCATCAAGCTGTTTGTCCGCGGCGAACATCAGCGAGACTGGCGGGGTGGATGGCGTATTGTTCTTCTTCAGGCTGTCGTTGATCTCGATGAAATCGAAGTAGTAGCCTCGGTTGGTCACCGTTCTGGCGCGTTCCAGCACACGATCGCTGACAGCGGCGAATGACAGCCCCGGCGGCAGCGCGAACGCCTTCTGCGAGGAAGTCAGCGCAAAATCCAGCCCCCATTCATCGAAGCGCAGTTCTGCGCCGAGGAACCCGCTGACCGAGTCCACCAGAATCAGCGTGTCCGGATCGCCATATGCGCGCACCGCTTCAGCAATCGCCCGGATCGGGTTGGTGACCCCGGTGCTGGTCTCGTTGTGGACGACGCATACCGCATCGTAGTGCACACCAGCGCGCCGCGCCTCAGTCAGCTTTTCCGCCACCATCTCCGGCGTATGCGCCTCACCCCACGCCACTTCGATCGTATCGATCTGCTTGCCGTTGAGCTGGCTGACTTCCGCCCAGCGCTCGCTGAACGCCCCGCCGATCAGGTGCAGCGCCCGATGTCCATCGCGAATGCAGTTGCGCGAGGCTCCTTCCCAGAGACCCGTCCCCGACGAGCCGTGGATGAAAACACGGCTCTCCGTCACGAACGCCTGCCTGAGCTTGCCTTGCAGGCGGGCGAACAGATCGGCAAACGCCGTCGAGCGATGCCCGATCATCCATTCGGTCTGCGCATCGAGAATTTCGGCGCGCACTTCCACAGGCCCCGGCAGGACCAACTGCTTGTGCTTCTCGCTCCGCATGAGTTCAGCCCCAGTCTAGTTTGTGACAAAGTGTACAAAGACCGTCATTGTAACGCACGCTCAGTTCAAATATCAATCCAAATAATGTTTGTGCAAGTCTACCAATGCAATCCACAAAACTGAAACCACCGCT